>NZ_JAKJEW010000002.1:0-113289 GCF_022705245.1 Candidatus Skiveiella danica
TCCTCGACGCACCAGGGCACGCACGCGGGCTTCGAGCTCCTGCAGGCTGAAGGGCTTGGCCATATAGTCGTCGGCGCCGTAATCCAGGCCTTTGACCCGCTCTTCCACACTGTCGGCCGCAGTCAGGATCAGCACCGGCAGCTTGGAGCCACGGCTGCGCAGCTTCTTCAGCACTTCCAGCCCGTGCATGCGTGGCAGGCCCAGGTCGAGGATGAGCAGGTCGAACTCGGTATTGGTCATCAGCGCCGCGTCGGCCTGGGACCCATCGGCCACATGGTCCACCGCGGCGCCTGAGGCTCTCAGCGTTCGCAGCAGGCCGTCGGCCAGCACCTGGTCATCTTCGGCAATCAGAATCCGCATGCCTGTCTCCTTCGTTGTTGGGGCGCGTGCCTCGCGCGTGGGGCAAATTCTAGGCCGATGCAGGCGCCGGGTGCGTGCGCATCGACGCTTGAAGGCGTTTTCAGCTGGCGTAGGCCTCCAGGCCGAGGGCCACGACCGTGGCCACCTCGTCACCGACGGCGGAGCGAAACTCCCGCTCGGCCTGATTCACGGCCTCGCGAAACGCTGCGAGCCAGGCCAGACCTACCGGGGTGAAGCAGACCTGTCGCGCACGGGCATCCCGCGGATCGGGCTCCCGGATGACCAGGCCCCAGGCCTCGCACTGATCGACCAGATTGCCCATGGCCTGCTTGCTCATGCCGGCCGCGCGGGCCAAGTCGGTCAGGCGGGAACCTTCGACGGCCAGGTGGCGGGTGATGTGGATGTGCGCGGCACCGACCTGACCGCGAGCCGCCAGGTGGGACAGCCCCAGTGGCACGTTGACGTTGGAGGCCATGAGAACCAGCACGCGCTCGTCAAACCGACGCATCGCCAGCCCCAGCAGACGACCCAGGTGGGTCTGGCGCCAGCCGCCTGACAGATCTTCAATCATCATGTCCAAATAGTAAAGCAAACTGACTTAAATAGTTGTTTACTTCTTTTAATCGGCTGCGTTAAAGTACTGTTCAAGCATCCAGCCTGTCTTAAACCACAGATGTAAAAGCAGGCCAACCGATTGATTCACCAGGAGATTTTCATGGACGCACTTGTCAAGACCCCGACCGCCCCGAACGCCGCCGCAGCCGCCGAAAAAGCCAAAGCCCTGCAGGTGGCCCTGGCCCAGATCGAGAAACAGTTCGGCAAGGGCACGATCATGCGCCTGGGTGAAGGCGAGGTGATCGAAGACATCCAGGTCGTCTCCACGGGCTCGCTCGGCCTGGACATTGCCCTGGGCGTCGGTGGCCTGCCGCGCGGTCGCGTCGTCGAGATCTACGGCCCGGAATCGTCCGGCAAGACGACGCTGACACTGCAGGTGATTGCGGAGATGCAGAAACTGGGCGGCACCTGCGCCTTCGTCGACGCCGAACATGCGCTGGACATCCAGTACGCGCAGAAGCTGGGGGTGAACCTGCAGGACCTGCTGATTTCCCAGCCCGATACCGGCGAGCAGGCGCTGGAAATCGTGGACAGCCTGGTGCGCTCGGGAGCGGTGGATCTGATCGTGGTCGATTCGGTCGCGGCGCTCACGCCCAAGGCCGAACTGGAGGGCGAAATGGGCGACTCCCTGCCCGGCCTGCAGGCCCGCCTGATGAGCCAGGCGCTGCGCAAGCTCACCGCCCATATCAAGAAAACCAACTGCACGGTGATTTTCATCAACCAGATTCGCATGAAGATCGGCGTGATGTTCGGCAGCCCCGAGACCACCACGGGCGGCAACGCGCTGAAGTTCTACGCCTCGGTGCGCCTGGACATCCGCCGTACCGGCACCATCAAGAAGGGCGATGACGCCATCGGCAACGAGACCAAGGTTAAGGTCGTGAAGAACAAGGTCGCCCCCCCGTTCAAGACCGCCGAGTTCGACATCCTGTTCGGCGAAGGCATCAGCCGCCACGGCGAGATCATCGACATGGGGGTGAATGCCCGCATCATCGAGAAGTCAGGGGCCTGGTATGCCTACAACGGCGAGAAGATCGGACAGGGCCGCGACAACGCGCGCGAATTCCTGCGCGAAAACGAGGCCCTTGCGCACGAGATCGAGAACAAGGTGCGTGAATCGCTGGGCATTCCGCTGCTGCCGGAGGCCGCAAGTAACGCCTGAGCCGGTTTCAACCCGGATTTCGATCCCGGCAGGCTAGATCCCATCGTCCAGTCGTCATAGTTTGCTTCTCTTTTTGCAGTTGGCGCTTGCATGAACCCGTCCACACCTTCGCTCAAGGGGCGCGCGCTCAGGCTTCTGGCCGCACGGGAGCACTCACGAACCGAGCTCGAGCGAAAGCTCCGCGCCTTCGAGGAGACGCCCGGCGAGTTGGTCCGTGTGCTTGATGAACTGCAGGCCAAAGGCTTCGTCGACGAGCAGCGGGTGATCGAGTCGGTCGTACACCGCCGCGCAGGTCGGCTGGGGGCGTCGCGCATCCGCCACGAGTTGCAGGCCAAAGGGCTGGATGCACAAAGTGTGCAGGAGGCGGTTGCACTGCTGCAAGGGACGGAACTGGAGCGAGCGCGGGCAGTGTGGCGCAAGAAGTTCCACGAACCTGCATCGGATGCGGCAAGCCGGGCCAAACAGATGCGTTTCCTGGCGTCCCGGGGCTTTGGCGCCGAGGCGATCCGCCGGGTCGTCACTGGAGCTGATGACGACGAGAGCTGAGCAGCCCAAGGAGCACAAGGCCTCACCGGAGCGGGAATCTCACTCTTTCTGGGCTATTCCCAGCGCCGGATGGTTGTAGGTTGCTATCATTCTTGTTAACAAATTCAGGCCGGATTGCACAGCCGCTTTCGCTCCGCAGGCCAGCGAGTTCTACAGGCCGAGCATCAGTCTCATGTTTTGCACGGCCGCACCGCTGGCACCCTTGCCGAGGTTGTCGAGCCGGGCGATCAGCACAGCATGGTGGTACTCGTCGTTTCCGAAGACCCGCAGTTCCATCTTGTTGGTGTCGTTCAGCGCCAACGCATCGAGCTTGCCGCTCTCGGGCGCCGGCTCGACGCTGACCCAGCGCTCAGGCGTATTGCTGGCCGCGTAGTGCCTGGCCAGCGCGCCATGCAGGTCGGCCACCTCCGGCTTGCCCGGCAGCAGGTCCAGGTGCATGGGCAGCTGCACCAGCATGCCTTGGCGAAAATTGCCCACGGAGGGCACGAACACCGGGCGGCGCGTCAGGCCCGTGTAGCGCATGATCTCAGGCAGGTGCTTGTGCTTGAGGCCCAGGGCATAGGCCTCAAACAGCGGCGCCTCGCCTTTTTCATAGGCCTCGATCATGGTTCGGCCCCCGCCGGAATACCCGCTCACCGCCGGCAGCGCCAGCGGAAAGTCGCGCGGAATCAGTCCCGCATCCACCAGCGGGCGGATCAGCGCGATGGCGCCGGTGGCATAGCAGCCGGGGTTGGCCACGCGGGTGGCGGCCGCCACGGCCTCGCGCTGGCCGGCGGCCAGTTCAGGAAAACCGAACACCCAGTCCGGCGCTGTGCGGTGGGCGGTGGAGGCATCGATGATCTTGGGTTTGCGGCCGGGCAGGCTGTCAATCATGGCCACGGATTCGATCGCCGCCTCATCGTGGAGGCACAGAATCACCAGGTCCACTTGCGCCATCAGGTCACGCTTGGCCTGCGGGTCCTTGCGCAACTCCGGCGCAATACTGATCACCTGCACCTGTGGCATCTGTTGCAGCCGCTCGCGAATCTGCAAGCCCGTCGTGCCGGCTTCGCCGTCGATGAATACCTTGGCCATGGCGCGACCCACTCCTCGTCAGTTTCAGTTCAGATGCCTGTTCATATAATTATGCATTATGCAAACAGGGCGCAAGCCAGTAATTGGTGCACTGCAGCATGATACAGTTCCAAGTTGCCCTATCCAGCGGTCGCGACCCGGTTGGTTGCCGGGATCGACGGATCCTATTCATCCACTCCTGAGAGAGCCCTCATGAAGATTCACGAGTACCAAGGCAAGGAAATCTTGCGCAAATTTGGTGTGCCGGTGCCGCGTGGCATTGCGGCCTTCACGGTGCAGGAGGCGGTGGAAGCCGCCCAGAAACTCGGCGGCCCGGTGTGGGTGGTCAAGGCGCAGATTCACGCGGGTGGCCGCGGCAAGGGCGGCGGCGTCAAGGTGGCCAAGTCCATCGACGACGTCAAGCGTCTGGCCGGCGACATCCTGGGCATGCAGCTCAAGACGCACCAGACCGGTCCCGAAGGGCAGAAGGTGCGTCGCCTCTACATTGAAGACGGCGCCGACATCAAGAAGGAATACTACGTCTCGATCGTCACCGACCGTGCGACCCAGAAGGTGGCCGTGATCGCCTCCAGCGAAGGTGGCATGGACATCGAGGAAGTCGCGCACAGCACGCCCGAGAAGATCATCACCGAGCTGGTCGACCCTCTGACCGGTCTGGGCGCCGAACAAGCGCTCAAGATCGCCCAAGCCGTCGGCCTCACCGGTGCTTCGGCCGCGCAGGCCGCCGACGTGCTGCAGAAGCTGTACACCTGCTACATGGATACCGATGCGTCGCTGGTGGAAATCAACCCGCTGAACTGCGACAGCAAGGGCAACATCATGGCCCTGGACTCGAAGTTCAACTTCGATGCCAACGCCTTGTTCCGCCACCCCGAGATCGTGGCCCTGCGCGATCTGGACGAGGAAGACCCAGCTGAAGTCGAGGCATCCAAGTTCGACCTGGCCTACATCAGCCTGGATGGCAACATCGGCTGTCTGGTCAACGGCGCCGGCTTGGCCATGGCCACCATGGACACCATCAAGTTGTTCGGCGGCGAGCCGGCCAACTTCCTGGATGTGGGCGGCGGCGCCACCGCCGAGAAGGTGACTGAAGCCTTCAAGATCATGCTGAAGAACAAGAACGTCAAGGGCATTTTGGTCAACATCTTCGGCGGCATCATGAAGTGCGACACCATCGCCAGCGGCGTTATCAGCGCCTGCAAGGCAGTGAACCTGTCCGTGCCGCTGGTGGTGCGCATGAAGGGCACCAACGAGGAACTGGGCAAGAAGCTGCTGGCCGAGTCCGGCCTGCCCATCATCGCTGCAGACACCATGGCCGAAGCCGCGACCAAGATCGTCGCTGCGGTCAAGTAAGCCCGGAGAACAGACATGTCGATCTACATCAACAAAAACACCAAAGTCATCACCCAGGGCATCACGGGCAAGACCGGCCAGTTCCACACCGAGAAGTGCCAGGAATACGCCAACGGCAAGAACTGCTTCGTCGCCGGCGTGAACCCGAAGAAGGCCGGTGAGTCGATCTTCAACATCCCGATCTACGCCTCCGTCAAGGAAGCCGCGCAGCAGACCGGCGCCACCGTGTCCGTGATCTACGTGCCTCCTGCGGGCGCTGCTGCCGCCATCTGGGAAGCGGTGGAAGCCGACCTGGACCTGGCCATCTGCATCACCGAAGGCATTCCGGTGCGCGACATGCTCGAAGTGCGCAACAAGATGAAGGCCAAGGAAGCCGCCGGCGGCAAGAAGACGCTGCTGCTCGGCCCGAACTGCCCCGGCATCATCACACCAGACGAAATCAAGATCGGCATCATGCCCGGCCACATCCACCGCAAGGGCCGCATCGGCGTGGTCAGCCGCTCGGGCACGCTGACCTATGAAGCCGTGGCCATGCTGACCGAAGTGGGCCTGGGCCAGTCGACCGCCGTGGGCATCGGGGGCGACCCGATCAATGGCCTGAAGCATATCGACGTGATGCAGGCCTTCAACGACGATCCGGACACTGATGCCGTCATCATGATCGGCGAAATCGGCGGCCCCGACGAAGCCGAAGCGGCCCGCTGGTGCAAGGCCAACATGAAGAAGCCGATCGTGGGCTTCATCGCCGGCGTGACCGCCCCCGCTGGCAAGCGCATGGGCCATGCCGGTGCGTTGATCTCCGGTGGTGCCGACACGGCCGATGCCAAGCTGGCCATCATGGAAGAGTGCGGCTTCATCGTCACGCGCAATCCGTCCGAACTGGGCAAGCTGCTCAAGGCTCAGCTCTAAGCATTATTACGGACCCGGCGGGGCATATGGCCCCGCTACACTTGGGCGAGAGAGCCCATGAGAAGCGCTCCCAACGGCTGTTGCGGGCGCTTCTTTCATTCATGACACTGGAGCGCCGCGATGGAATTGCTGCAAAGTACCGACTTCTGGATCGGCCTGATCAAGATCATCTGGATCAACATCATCCTTTCCGGCGACAACGCGGTGGTGATTGCACTGGCGGCCCGATCGCTGCCACCGGCGCAGCAGAAAAAGGCGATTCTGTTCGGATCCGGGGCTGCGGTGGTGCTGCGAATTGCGCTCACCGTGGTGGCCGCCAAGTTGCTGGAACTCTCGTATTTGCAGATCATTGGCGGCATGCTGCTGCTGTGGATCGGTGTGCAATTGCTGGGCGACGAGGAAGATGGCGAAAGTGAAGGCAAGGAGTACGGCAGCCTGATGGGGGCCGTGCGCACCATCCTGATTGCCGATCTGGTCATGAGCCTGGACAACGTGATCGCCGTCGCCGCAGCGGCAAAAGGCAGCACGACACTGCTGATCCTCGGCCTGGCCATCAGCATTCCATTGGTCATCTTCGGCAGTACCTTGATGATCAAGCTGATGGACCGCTTTCCGATCATCATCACGCTGGGCGCGGCCTTGATAGGCTGGGTCGGAGGCGAAACCATTGCCAGCGATGTAGCCCTGAAGGGATTCGCGGCCACCTACCCCTGGATTCACTATGCAGCCGCAGCGGCCGGCGCCATTCTCGTGGTTGCGGTCGGCAAGTACCTGAGCACCCGCTCGGCAGGCAAATAGCGCCAGGAGAAATTCGCCCCGGCACGGACCGGGGCGGCGCCCGGTCAATGACGCAAGGGGCCAGTCTGTTGAATAGTACCGGACGGCCTTGACAAGCAGTCCCCATGTGCATTGCGATTGCTCGACCGCCCGTCAACTGTTGCAGGCGAAATCCCGACCCGCATGGACGGTTCCGTTGTGCCGTCAACCTGTCAGATCCATGCCGTCAGGCTGTTTGGCAACCCCGTCGTGGGGCTTCGGCGAATCAGCCTGCCCCGGTACGCGGCGGCCACGTGCACTTGAAGAGATCCATGAGTTGGAAAATGTCGAAGGCAATCGGCGCGACAATACGCGCATCCAGCCGCTTTTTTGCATGGAGCCACCCAACTCGCAACCACGCGCCCTGAAACCCGGATTGCACGATGAATTACGAATATGCAGCGTTGACCGACACCGGGCGCACGCGGGTGAACAACGAAGACTCCGTGGCCGTCGATCCGGCAACCGGTCTGGCGGTGCTCGCCGATGGCATGGGCGGCTACAACGCGGGTGAGGTCGCCAGTGGGATGGCGACGTCCTTCATCACCACGGAACTCGGGCGCTGGCTGTCCCAGGCCGAAGGACGTGTCCTGCCAAGAGATATCAAGCGGGCCATGGAAATATGCGTCGAGAACGCCAACACTTCCATCTTCAATTCGGCCTGCAGCAATCCGGACTACTCGGGGATGGGAACCACGCTGGTGGTCGGGGCCTTTCTGGGTCCACGTCTGTTCCTGGGCCATATCGGCGACTCGAGATGTTACCGGTGGCGCAACCACACGCTGGTGCAGATTACAAGGGACCATTCGTTGCTGCAGGAACAGTTGGACGCCGGACTGATCACCGCCGAGCAGGCCGCCGTGTCGCCCAACCGCAACCTTGTCACCCGCGCGCTGGGTGTCGAGGCATCGGTGATGCTTGAGGTCAACGAGTTCAAGGTGGAGGCTGGCGACGTCTACGTGATGTGCTCCGACGGCTTGAGCGACATGGTGAGTGATGCCGCCATCGCCGCCGAGTTTTCACGCAGCCACACGCTGGACGCTTTGGCCGAAAACCTGATTCATATCGCCAATGATGCGGGCGGGCGGGATAATGTTTCCGTTCTGCTGGTCAAAGCGAGCCAAAGTATCAAAAATCGCGGCCTCTTCGACCGTTTGCTGGGAAAATAGCGTGTTGGACCGTTTGCGTTGGAACAAGTCAAGGAACAGGAGTCGGCCATGCCGAAAGTGATCGTATCGATCGACGGTGTTGTCATCAAGGAAGTGCAGTTGACCAAGGACCGCACCACGCTGGGTCGGCGCCCTTACAACGATATCGTGATCGACAATCTCGCCGTCAGCGGCGAACATGCCGTCATCCAGATCATCGATGGAGAAGCCGTGCTGGAGGACCTCAACAGCACGAACGGCACGTACATCAACGGCAAGGCGGTGAAGAAGCAGTCATTGCAGAACAATGACACCATTGAAATCGGCAAGTACAAGATTCGCTTTCAGTCCGATCAAGCTGGCGCCGGGTTCGACAAGACCATGGTTGTGAAGCCCGCGTCTTCGGCGAGCGGCGGCCCGGGCGCCAGCATGCCGGTGCCGTTGGAGTCCGCATCCGGACAGGCCGCCATCCGCGTGCTCAGCGGCGCTGCTGCGGGGCGTGAAGTGGCCCTGGTCAAAGTCGTCACGACGATCGGCAAGCCCGGCATTGCGGTGGCTGCCATCACCAAGCGACCCAATGGGTTCGTCGTGGCGCACGTTGATGGCGCGGAAAGCCCCACCGTCAATGGCGCCCCCATCCAGACCGACCCGGTCGCCCTGAAGAACGGCGATCTGCTGGAACTGGCGGGAATCCAGATGCAGTTTGTGCAAGCCTGATCGCTGAGCCCAAGACGGTGGCCATGGACACGGCCTCCCATCTTGGAAGACGGATTGTTTCGATGACTCGCTACGGGCTACGGGTGACCGTGGGTCTGGTGCCCGTTCTATTTGCCATCCTGCATGCCACCGGCATCCTCAACCTGGGACTGGCACAGCGACTGGACGACATGATCTACGACGCGCGATTGCGCGCGACCATGCCCCGAACGCTTGACGAGCGCATCGTGATCGTCGATATCGATGAAAAAAGCCTTGCCGAGGTCGGTCGCTGGCCCTGGCCACGAGACAAGATGGCCGCTTTGGCGGATGAAGTATTCGACCGCCAGAGGGCCGTTCTGGCGGGCTTTGACGTGGTCTTTGCCGAACCGGACGAAAGCTCGGGACTTCGGCAACTGCGAAAGATGGCGCAAGACGAGTTGCGCAGCGAAGCGGGTTTTGTCGAAAAGGTCCGCCGGATGGACGCCCGTCTGGATCACGACGACTTGTTTGCCCGGTCGCTGCAAGGGCGCCCTGTCGTGCTGGGCTATTACTTCACCAGTGACCGGGACGGTCGCAATACAGGGGTTCTGCCAGAACCGGTCATAGCGCAAGGCCGTCTTCCGCGGGAACAGACCCGCATCACCGTCTGGAATGGGTTTGGCTCCAATATCCCTGCTCTGGCCAAGGCCGCTCCACAAGCCGGCTTTTTCAATGCGATTGCCGAACCGGATGGCGTGGTCCGCTCGACGCCTTTGATTGCAGAATACCAAGGCCGCTTCTACGAATCTCTCGGCTTGGCCATGTTCCGTCAACTCACGGGATTCCCAGCAGTTGAGCCCGGCCATCCGCCCGGCGTACCCCTTTTCGGTCCCGTTCCAGGCATTGAAAGCATTGTCCTGAAACAGGACGGACGAAGCCTGGCCATACCGGTTGACAACCGCGTTGCCGCGCTCGTGCCCTTTCGGGGATCCGGTGGCCCCAAGGGTGGCTCCTACGCCTACCACTCGGCGTCAGACGTCCTCCTGGGTCGGCTGCCGCCCGGGCTACTCAGCGGCAAGATCGTGCTGTTTGGGACCACGGCGCCCGGTTTGCTGGATCTGCGGGCAACCCCTATCAATGAAGCCTACCCCGGCGTGGAAATCCACGCCAACATGATCTCCGGACTGCTCGACGACAAGTTGCTGGTCAAGCCGGACTATGCCGAAGGCTTCGAACTGGTGTTGCTGCTCTTCGCCGGCATCACACTGGCCTTCGGCCTGCCCGCGCTGTCCGCCACCCGCGCCGTCGCCCTGAGCGGCGTGGTCATCGGTGTCGTACTTGCCCTGAATTTCTGGCTGTACCTCACCTATGGCCTCGTGTTGCCCATGGCCTCCGCCCTCATGATGGCGGTCTCTTTGTTTGGCCTGAACATGAGCTACGGCTATTTCGTGGAGAGCCGTTCGAAGCGCGAACTGGCCCATCTCTTCGGAAACTATGTGCCTCCAGAGCTGGTGGACGAAATGCTCAAGGATCCCGATCGTTACACCATGCAGGCCGCCGCACGTGAGCTCACGGTCATGTTCTGCGACATGCGCGGTTTTACCCGCCTGTCCGAACAGATGGACCCCGTTCATTTGCAAAGGCTTCTGAACACGATCTTCAGCCGCCTCACGCGCATCATCCGCGCGCAACGCGGAACAGTCGACAAGTACATGGGTGACTGCATCATGGCCTTCTGGGGCGCACCGGTGGAATCTGAACAACACGCCGCACAGGCCGTCCGCGCAGCTTTGACGATGTCCAGGGAAATCATCGCGATCAACCGGGAACGAGAAGTCGAAGGACAACCCCCTATCGCCATCGGGATCGGGCTGCACACCGGACTCATGTGCGTCGGGGACATGGGCTCGGATATTCGCCGCAGCTATACGGTCATCGGAGACGCGGTCAATCTGGGCTCCCGCCTGGAGGGACTGACCAAGACCTATGGCGTTCCGATCATTGCCAGCCAGGCAACGCGCGACCAGGCCATTGGTTTTCACTGGCAGGAACTGGACAGGGTTCGCGTCAAGGGCCGCGATCAGGCGGTCACGATCTATCGCCCCCTGTCGCCCATCGCGTTAGTCGAAACTGATGGCGCCATCCACGCATCGCCCGAAGAAGCCTGGGACGGCCTGCTGCGCAGCTACCGCGCCCAGGACTGGCCAGCGTGCGAATTCGCTCTGGCGAACCTGCTTTTTATCGAACCCGACAATGTCCTTTACCATCTGTATGCTCAACGGGTTGCGTCGCGCAAGCGGCTGCCGTCAGACCCGGGTTGGGATGGGACAACCAATGTTGAAACCAAATGAACCGGGGATTTCGATGCGAATTAGGGTGCTAGGTTGTTCCGGCGCAATCGCCAAGGACTGCCGGACCACGTCCTTCCTGATTGACGGGGACACCTTGATCGACGCCGGCACCGGTGTTGGCGACCTGTCCCTGGACGAGATGCGCAAGATCGAGCACGTCTTCCTGACACACTCCCACCTGGACCACGTCGCGGCGCTCCCGTTGATGGTGGACACCGTCGGTGCAACAAGGGCGCAACCCCTGCATATTCATGCACTGCCTGGGACGATCAGCGCCCTCAAGGCGCATATTTTCAACAACGTCATCTGGCCCGACTTCAGCGAGATCCCATCAAGGGAAAATCCATTTATCCGCTTTCACGAAATCGCCATCGGGCAATTCTTGCCTGCCAGTCAAAAGCTCATCGAGGTTCTTCCTGCGGTGCACACCGTCCCGGCCGCTGGCTTCGCGGTCTCAGCGGGCCGCGGTTGCTGGGTATTCTCGGGCGACACGGAGCGAAACCCGGCCTTCTGGAAACGGTTGAACCAGCTCGACGTCGCCATGCTGGTCATCGAAACCGCCTTCAGCAATCGCGAAAGTGAACTGGCACGCCGCAGTCTCCATCTGTCACCGCAGGTCCTGGCCTCGGAACTCGAGAACATCAAGGTCGCCCGAAGTTTTCCAATCTACATCACCCACACCAAGCCGGCCGAGACGGAATTGATCATGGCCGAAATTCAGAGATTCGACCAGAGCGAACCGCTGAGGCGACATGTTTCGCACGACATCCACTGGTTGCGTGCTGGCCAGGTATTCGAGATCTGATGGCCCGCAAGATGTCGGAGGTATGCGAGAGGGATCTCTAGCCGCCCTCGAAATCAACCAGCGTAAACAGGGAAAGCCCGGGTTCGCGCAGACGGGTGGAGCCGCCGAGTTCGGGCAGATCCACAATGGCCGCGCCCTCGGAGACAATCGCGCCCAACCGTTCCAGCAACCGGCGCCCCGCCATCATGGTGCCGCCGGTGGCGATCAAATCGTCAATCAGCACCACCTTGTTGCCGGGACTCACAGCGTCGGTGTGCAATTCCACCGTAGCGCTTCCATATTCCAGTTCATGGGTTTCGGCGACAGTATCGAACGCCAGTTGGATCTTGCACGTTGCGTCCTTGAATTGGGCAAACCATGATTCTGCCCCGGAGCCCGTCCAACGCTCCGTTTGCCGTGTGCGAGCGGCACGTGGTTGTACGTTTCAAGCCGGCTTTTCGATATGCCTGGATCCGCTAGCCGCGCAAAATGGCGCTTTCGGCCAGTGCCAAGGCCTCGGCTTTGCCCGAAAGCACCAGCGTGTCGCCTCCCTCTAGCATCACCGAATCGCTGACAGCCACAGCTTTCCCGTCCGCACGCCGCAGGCTGACGACCCGGACCCCCTTGGCATGAAACGCCAGCTGGTCCAGAGATCTGCCAACCGACGCGGCCCCAATTGGTAGTGTCAAAGTCGCCAGGCGCTCCTGTTCATGCTCGTCAGCGGTACTGTCGTCGGCACCATGGAAGTACCCGCGCAACAGGTTGTAGCGCGCATCGCGTTGCTCCTGCACGATGCGGATCACCCGTCGCATCGGCACTCCGATGAGCGCCAGCGCATGACTGGCCAGCATCAACGACCCTTCGATGGCTTCCGGCACCACTTCTGCCGCACCGCTGGACTGGAGTTTCTCCAGGTCGCGATCATCCTGCGTGCGCACGATCACCGGAACCTGGGGCGCATGGGCACGGGTGTGCGCCAGCACCTTCATGGCGCCTCCAACGTCAATGTAGGTCACGACCACCGCACTGGCCCGCGCCAGACCGGCTGCGATCAGCGCCTGCAACCTCGCCGCATCGCCAAACACAACCGAATCACCGGCCGCAGCCGCCTGGCGCACACGATCCGGGTCGAGATCGAGGGCCATATAGGGAATGCCCTCCTGGTCCAGGATGCGGGCCAGGTTCTGCCCACAACGTCCATAGCCACAGATGATCACATGCTTGTTCGCATTGATGGACTTGCGGGCAATCGTCGTCATCTGCAAGGACTGCTGCAGCCACTCACTGGAAACCAGCTTCATCACGATTCGGTTGCTGTACATGACGATGAACGGCGTCGCCAGCATGGACAACACCATTGCCGCCAGAATCGGATTGAAGAGCTCAGGAGGAACCAGTGCGTTTTTTGAGCTGAGTGTCAGCAGCACAAAACCGAACTCCCCCGCCTGTGCGAGGTACAGGCCCGTGCGCAAAGCCACACCGGCGCTTGCGCCCAGCGCTTTGGACAAAGCGGCCACCAGGCAGAGCTTGAACAGCACCGGCAACAACAGCAGAAGCATGACCAGTGGCCAGCGATCCAGAACCAGCCGCCAATCCAGCATCATCCCAATCGCAATGAAGAACAGGCCCAGCAACACATCGTGAAACGGCCGGATATCGGTTTCAACCTGCTGTTTGTATTCCGTTTCCGAGATGAGCATCCCGGCAATAAAGGCGCCCAGCGCAAGGCTGAGACCCGCCAGTTCCGTCAGCCAGGCCAGGCCCAGCGTGATCAGGAGCAGGTTCAATACAAATAGTTCTTCGCTTTTGCGGCGCGCAACGAGCGTGAGCCACCAACGCATCACACGCTGGCCACCCACCAGAAGCACGACAACCAGCATGACCGCCTTGACCGCCGCGAGCGCCAGTTCTGAAAAAAGCTTTTCCGGCGTCGATCCGAGAGCCGGAATGAGAACGAGCAAGGGGACGACCGCCAAATCCTGGAACAACAGAACGCCCATGACCCGCTTGCCGTGCTCCGAATCGAGCTCCAGTCGCTCGGACATCAATTTCACGACAATCGCCGTGCTGCTCATGGCCATGGCACCGGACAGCGCCAGGGCGGTGCGCCATTCCATCGTCCACAGCGAGGGCGCGGTTACGGTCAGGAACACGGATCCGAGAGTGACCACGATGATGGTCATCCCGACCTGGAAAAGCCCCAGCCCGAAGACATGCCGCCGCATCGCCCGCAATTTCGGCAGGTTGAACTCGAGGCCGATGACGAACATCAGGAACACCACACCAAACTCACCCAAATGCCGGATGTCGTCGGCGTTCCTGGCCAATGCCAGCGCATGAGGCCCGATCAGCACCCCCACCGCAAGATAGCCCAGCATGGGCGGCAGTTTGAGCGAGCGGCAGGCCACCACGCCCAACACCGCGGCAAGCAGGTACAACAGCGTGAGTTCCAGTGAGGTCATGCCCCGATGCTAGCAAGTGACGGACCGGTGCACCGCGGCGCCATGCCTGCACCATGTGGCGTAAAAGGCACGCCGATAGAATCGGTCCATGACATTTGAACCTGCCCAGGCCATCCGGCTGGCCCACGAGACCCTGGATATCGAGGCTGCGGCACTCTCGGGCCTGAAGGCACGACTGAACGAGGGGTTTTCACAGGCTGTGCGCATGATGCTGGACGTGCGCGGGCGTGTGGTGGTCATGGGCATGGGCAAGAGCGGCCATATTGGGCGAAAGATCGCAGCCACATTGGCCTCGACCGGTACACCGGCCCTGTTCGTCCATCCTGCTGAAGCCAGTCATGGCGATCTCGGCATGATCAAGGCGGTGGACTTGGTTCTGGCGATTTCAAACAGTGGCGAGAGCGAAGAACTGACCGCGATCCTGCCGGTTTTGAAGCGCCTGGGCGTTCCCCTCATCGCGATCACCGGCGGAATCGACTCGACGCTGGCGCGACACGCGAACGTCACGATCGACAGCACTGTCGATCGGGAAGCCTGCCCGCTCAACCTGGCCCCAACGGCAAGCACCACGGCACAACTGGCGCTGGGCGATGCGTTGGCTGTGGCGCTTCTTGATGCGCGGGGATTCAGAGCCGAGGATTTTGCCCGCTCCCATCCCGGTGGCGCGCTCGGGCGACGCTTGCTGACCCATGTCAGCGACGTCATGCGGCGCGGCGAAGACCTTCCCCGCGTTGGCCCTTCGACGGCATTCACCGGACTGATGCGGGAGATGAGCGCGAAAGGCCTCGGGGCCTCGGCTGTCGTAGACGAGGCCGGCACAGTGCTGGGCATCTTCACGGACGGTGACCTGCGGCGGCTGGTTGAAAAAGGTGTCGACCTGCGGGCGGCAACAGCGGGCGAGGTCATGCACCCCCAACCGTTGACCATTCGCGAGGACGCTCTCGCGGCGGAGGCGGCCGCCCTGATGGAAAGGCATCGCATCACAAGCGTGCTGGTGGTCGACGCCGAGGGGCGACTCTGCGGCGCCGTCAACAGCAACGACCTCATGCGCGCCAAGGTAATCTGAACATGCGAACCATTTCACCCGCACTGCACTTTGCGCCGGAGTTGTTGCTGGCGGCTCAAGGCATTCGCGTCGCTTTCTTCGATGTGGACGGCGTCCTCACGGATGGTGGGCTGTACTTCTCCGAGCACGGCGAATCGCTGAAGCGCTTCAGCACGCTGGATGGGCACGGCCTGAAACTGCTCAAAATGGCCGGCATCACGCCTGCCGTCATCACCGGCCGGGATTCCAGGCCCTTACGGATGCGGCTTGAGGCGCTTGGCATCGGCCACGTCAGCTTTGGCACCGAAGACAAGAAGCCTGCGGCGCAGGCCATCCTCGATGAACTGGGTGTCGGCTGGGAAGCTGCGGCAGCCATGGGGGACGACTGGCCGGACCTTTCGGTGATGCAGTGCTGCGCCTTTGCCAGCGCCCCCGCTGGCGCCCATGCCCAAGCCCGAGCGTTGGCGCATTACGTCACGAGGGCTGCAGGCGGTTTTGGTGCCGCGCGGGAATTCTGTGACCTGCTTCTGGTGGCCGGGGGACACTATGCCACCCTGCTTGAGCAGGCAACCGGGCATACGCGATGAAGAGACCGTCAGTGCGCCTCTTCTGGGATCGGCTGAGCATCTATCTGCCGATCTTGCTCATGAGCCTGTTTGCGATGGCCACCTTCTGGCTCGTCCGCAGCACACCGGCCGTGATTGAGGCGACGGCGGGCAAGCCGCTGAAGCATGAAGCGGACTATTTCCTGCGGAATTTCTCGATCAAGGCGTTCGACGTGCAAGGCAAGCTCAAGAGCGAGGTGGTTGGTCGGGAGGCTCGGCACTATCCGGACACCGACACGCTCGAGATTGAACAGGTCAACATGCGCACAGTTGGCGAGAACGGCCTACCGACCGTTGCGACGGCCCGTCGGGCAATTTCCGATGCGACCGGCGACGATGTCCAGTTGTTCGGCAATGTCCAGGTGTCACGCCAGTTGCCTGCTGGAACGTCGGCTAAATCCCGTGAGCCGGTTGAATACCGCAGTGAGTACCTGCACGTGAAATCCGACGCCGGAAAGGTGATGACACACCTTCCCGTCGTCATCTCCCAAGGCGAAGACCGTTTCAGCGGCAACGCCATGACCTATGACGACCATGCGTCTGTCATTGAACTGACTGGTCAGGTCCGAAGCGTGCTTACTCCCCGCAAGGCCCCCTGAATGCAACAAGACACCCCGACCCAACTGGCCCTCATCACCGGCGCCTCCAGTGGTATCGGTCAGGCACTGGCGGCCCGCTACTATGCGGCCGGCTACTGCCTGGCCTTGATCGCCCGTCGCACTTCAGAGACAAAATCATGGGCAACCCAGCACGGAATGGACACGGATCGCTTTCAAGTTTATAGCGGTGACGTTGCGATCGTGGATAGCATCGTGGCCGCCTGCCAGGCCTGTCTGGAGCAACAGGGCTTGCCCGACGTGGTCGTCGCCAATGCGGGCATCAGCTTAGGCGTGGACACTGCTGTGCGCACTGATCTTGAGGTGATGAGCCGAGTCTTCGCGACCAACAACATCGGCATGGCCGCGACCTTTCACCCCTTCGTCCAAGGCATGAGGGACCGGGGCAGCGGCAAGCTGGTGGGAATCGGCAGCGTGGCAGGGATCCGTGGACTGCCAGGACATGGCGCCTATTGCGCCAGCAAGGCCGCGGTGATTGCATATTGCGAAAGCCTGCGCGGGGAATTGCGCGGCGCGGGCGTGAAAGTCGTCACGATTTGTCCCGGGTACATCGACACGCCGCTGACAAGCAAGAACCGGTACTCCATGCCGTTCCTGATGCAACCCGAGGCGTTTGCTGCCCAGGCGTTCGCCGCCATCGAGGCCGGTGTGAGTTACCGCGTGATCCCCTGGCAAATGGGTCTTGTGGCAAAAGTGCTGCGTCTCCTGCCGAACAGCCTGTTTGATCGTTTCTTTGCCGGACGCCCGCGAAAGCATCGGCAGGTTGCTGAATGAGCGCCGGGCGGGCACCCGTGTTCGCTCGTCAAAGGAAAAGGCCCCAACGGGGCCTTCTTCTTTTCTTCTTGGGGTGCGGTCAATAGCTGTCACCGTACCCACCGCCACCGGAACGCCCGCCACCACCGGAACGGCCGCCACCGCGCGGGCCTGAACCGTAGGGGCTGCGGAATCCACCATCGTTGCCACCACCATAGCCGCCGCCATCACGACGCCCGCCTCCGGCATCGCCATCACGGCGACCGCCACCGTACCCGCCGCCACCGCCGCCACCACCGCCGTAACCACCGCCGCCGCCATAGCCGCCCCCGCCACTGCGTGGCGGACGAGGCTCCATGGGCCTGGCCTCATTGACAACCACACTCCTGCCGCCCAGCGGTTGGCCGTTCATGCCATTGATCGCCGCCTGCGCCTCCGCATCACTGCCCATTTCGACAAAGCCAAAGCCTTTGGAGCGGCCGGTATCACGCTCCATCATGACTTTGGCGCTGGTGACGGCCCCGAACTGGCTGAACGCCTGTTCGAGATCGTTGTCACGCACAGAATATGGCAGGTTGCCAACGTAGAGTTTGTTGCCCATGAACGGGACTCCTAAAAACACATGAAAAAAGCGAAGTGGCCCTTCCGTGCTCCACACGCCAGAACAACATCGGAAGAGTGGAAACGGGGCCGTTTCATCGCTACGGCAAGTGGCCAGAACGAACCAGCGCTCATAAATTATGGCTCAGACGCACGTGATTCATGCAAGTGTTTTTCCGGACAGAGCCCTTCAAACGGACGCTGCGGCCGAAAAAAAAGGCCCCTGAGGGGCCTTTTTGTTGGTTTGCGGAGACTTTCTGTTGAAGACCGCGCAAGCGCAGTGCTTAGTAGCCGCCGCTACGACCACCGCCGTAACCGCCACCGCCACCACCGCCATAACCACCACCGCCGCCGCTACGGCCACCGCCGTAACCACCGCCGCCGCCACCACCACCACCGTAGCCGCCGCCACCGCCGCTACGGGGGGGACGCGGCTCCATCGGGCGCGCTTCGTTGACCACCAGATCACGACCGCCCATGTTCTGGCCGTTCATGCCTTTGATCGCCGCTTGGGCTTCGGCATCGCTGCCCATTTCGACAAAGCCAAACCCCTTGGAGCGACCGGTATCGCGCTCCATCATGACTTTGGCGCTGGAGACGTTACCGAACTGGCTGAAAGCCTGTTGCATGTCTTCGTCACGGAAGGAATAGGGCAGATTGCCCACGTACAGTTTGTTGCCCATGAAGGACTCCTCAAGATACTCAAAAAACGCGATGGAGTCCGCTAACGCAATCAACAAACCAGTGAAGAATTCTCAAGACGCGAAACTGACCGAAACACCGCAAACTCGCACCACCAATTTGGTGATGCCGGCCCATTATGCGCCACAAACAACAAATATGCCACCACGGTGCTCGAACGGCGCAAATCAGCGTTGGCGTTTGGCGCGGCCGCCGGGCCGCTTCCTTTGGTCCCAGACATACCCCTGGCGCCTGAATTACCAGCTGACTTCCCGGTCAGGGGTGGCGCTGATCTTATGGATGGTCATGTCTGCACCGTCGTATTCCTCTTCCTGGCTCAGACGCAAGCCCAGGGTCGCCTTGAGCGCCCCGTAGACCACGAAGCCGCTGAGCAAGGCCCAGATCACGCCCATGGCTGTTCCGAGGAACTGTGCCCCGAAGCTGACGCCGCCCAGTCCTCCGAAGGCCTTCGCACCAAAAATTCCGGCCGCGACACCGCCCCACGCCCCGCACAGACCATGCAAGGGCCAGACACCAAGCACATCGTCAATCTTCCATTTGTTCTGCGTCAGAGTGAACATCACAACAAACAAGGTTCCCGCCACCGCGCCGACCACGAGCGCGCCCAACGGGTGCATCAGATCGGAGCCGGCGCAGACCGCCACCAGGCCCGCCAGTGGGCCGTTATGGACGAAACCAGGGTCGTTCTTGCCGGCTATCAATGCGGCCAAGGTGCCCCCGACCATCGCCATGAGCGAGTTCACCGCCACCAGGCCGGATATCTTGTCCAGCGTCTGGGCGCTCATGACGTTGAAGCCGAACCAGCCCACCGTCAGAACCCAGGCGCCCAAGGCCAGGAAAGGAATGTTGGACGGCGGATGCGCGGAAACGGCACCGTCCTTGCGGTAGCGATTGCTGCGAGCGCCCAGCAGGATCACAGCCGGCAGTGCGATCCACCCGCCAACGGCATGCACAACGATCGAGCCCGCGAAATCATGGAATTCCTCACCCGTTACCGACTTGATCCAGGCCTGCACGCCGAAATGCTGGTTCCAGGCGATGCCCTCGAAGAACGGGTAGACGAAGCCGACGATGACCGCGGTAGCCAGCAGCTGCGGCCAGAACTTGGCGCGTTCGGCAATGCCGCCCGAAATGATGGCGGGAATGGCCGCCGCGAACGTCAGCAGGAAGAAGAACTTGACCAGTTCATAGCCATTCTTGGCCGCCAGTTGCTCGGCGCCAATGAAGAAGCTGGCGCCATACGCCACCGCATAGCCCACGAGGAAATACATCACCGTCGAGACTGAAAAATCGACAAGAATTTTGACGAGCGCGTTGACCTGGTTCTTCTTGCGAACCGTCCCGAGCTCAAGAAAGGCAAAACCCGCGTGCATGGCCAGGACCATGACGGCGCCCAGCAGAATGAACAAGGTATCCGCGCCCTGTTTGAGTGCTTCCATACTTTCCTCTTTGGATAAATGAACTGTTTTGGTGCTTTTTTTGCCGAATCACCGACACCGCACCAAAACAAAGCAAAAACCGCGCCAATTACGGGCGATCGGCTTCGCTTCGACTCATTTACAATCTGGCCTGTCATTGGGGAGTAGCCTCCCTTCAAAAATGAAAGGGGCTTGCGTCAACAGACTTGTCACGCCGACGGCGGGCATGGCGCAAGCGGTTTTCTGACTTGGCGAGACCTTTGACTGCACAGCCTCCACGTCCCTTTCATGGGGTCGGGCCGGAGATGCGGTGCAGTCACAGGTTTTGTGCAACAGTCGGCCCGCCCCCCAAAATCCATGGAAGCTTTTCTCGTCTCCACAGGTATCGTCGCCCTCGCCGAAATGGGCGACAAGACCCAACTGCTCTCGCTCGTTCTGGCCGCGCGTTTTCGCAAGCCCTGGCCCATCGTTGCAGGCATCCTGGTGGCCACCTTGGCCAACCATGCGCTGGCCGGCGCACTCGGCACCTGGGTGACGACCTTGCTTGGCCCGGATGTGCTGCGCTGGGTTCTCGGGGTCTCCTTCCTGGCCATGGCCGCCTGGATGTTGATTCCCGACCAACTGGACGAGGGCGATGACGATGGCAAGGCCCCCCGACTGGGCATCTTCGGCACCACGGTGCTGGCTTTCTTCCTGGCCGAAATGGGCGACAAGACACAAATCGCCACCGTCATGCTCGCAGCCCAATACCAAGCCTGGATCTGGGTCGTGGCCGGGACCACGCTCGGCATGATGCTGGCCAACGCCCCGGTCGTCTGGTTCGGCGAGCGAATCACCCGGATGCTGCCGATCCGGGTTGTGCATATGGTCTCCGCCGGCGTCTTCTGCGTGTTGGGCATATTGGCTCTGCTCGGCTGGGGCTGAGCCAGCCAATGGCGGCGCGGCGACCTCCGGCGATGCTTCGCGCTCCTTGGATTTATACTCACTGCCAGCGCCGATTTGCTCCAGCTTGCGGGCGCCGGGACCGTGGTGTTCCGAAAACCAGCTAAAGAGGGAATCCGCAACCCGGTTCCGCCTCTTTGGCGTCACCGGGTTTTTTTGTTTTGAATATGTTCGTCTCGCCACAGTCGATGAAGTTCGAGGCCGCTCTGCACTTGCAGAGCGGGGCGTCGATCCGCGACTACAACCTGGCCTACGAGACCTACGGCACCCTCAATGCCGATCGCTCCAACGCGGTGCTGATCTGCCATGCGCTGAATGCGTCGCACCATGTGGCCGGCGTCTACGCCGGCCAGGACAAGTCCGAGGGCTGGTGGGACAACATGATCGGGCCGGGCAAGCCGGTGGACACCCACCGCTTCTTTGTCATCGGCGTCAACAACCTGGGCTCCTGTTTCGGCTCGACCGGCCCGATGGACACGAACCCCGACACCGGCCGCGTATACGGCGCCGACTTTCCCGTAGTGACGGTCGAAGACTGGGTCAACGCGCAAGCGCGCCTGCTCGATGCGCTCGGCATCACCCAGCTGGCGGCCGTCATGGGGGGCAGCCTGGGCGGCATGCAGGCCCTGTCCTGGACCCTGCAATATCCCCAGAGGGTGCGCCACGCCGTGGTGATTGCCAGCGCGCCCAACCTCACCGCCGAGAACATCGCCTTCAACGAAGTGGCGCGCCGCGCCATCGTGACCGACCCCGACTTTCACGGCGGCCACTTCTACGAACAAGGCGTGTTGCCCAAACGAGGGCTGCGCATCGCGCGCATGGTGGGCCATATCACCTACCTGAGCGACGATGTGATGAACGAGAAGTTCGGCCGCGAACTGCGCGAGGCCGTGACGGACAGTGTCTCCGGATACCGGTATTCGACCCAGGACGTCGAGTTCCAGATCGAGAGCTATCTGCGTTACCAGGGCGACAAGTTCAGCGAGTACTTCGACGCCAACACCTACCTGCTGATCACGCGCGCCCTGGACTATTTCGACCCGGCCCGCACCCATGGCGGGGACCTCAGCGCCGCACTGGCTGCAGCGACCTGCAAGTTCCTGCTGGTGAGTTTCACCACCGACTGGCGCTTCAGCCCCAAGCGCAGCCGCGAGATCGTCAAGGCCCTCGTCGACAACCGGCGCGACGTGAGCTACGCCGAAATCGATGCGCCGCACGGACACGACGCCTTTTTGCTGGACGACGCGCGCTACATGGCAGTGATTCGCTCCTATTTCGATCGCGTCGCCGGGGGAGAAGCTGCATCATGAGCGACGCCCTGATCCAGCAATCCATTGCCCGGCTCGTGCCCCAAGGCTCAAGAGTTCTCGACCTCGGTTGCGGCGACGGGGCGCTGCTGGACCTTCTGCAGCGCGAGCGCGGCTGCAGTGGCTATGGCATCGAGCTGGACGATGTCAACGTCCACGCCTGCGTGCGGCGCGGCGTGAATGTGATCCAGCTCAACCTGGACGAGGGCCTGACGATGTTCGGCGACCAGTCGTTTGACGTGGTGCTGCAGATCGACACCCTGCAGCACCTGCGCAACGCCGAGGTCATGCTGCGAGAAACCGCGCGCGTGGGTCGCCTGGGCATCGTCGCCTTCCCCAACTTCGCGCACTGGCCGAACCGCCTGAGCGTGCTGCGCGGGCGCATGCCAGTGACCCGGCGCCTGCCCTACCAGTGGTACGACACGCCCAACATCCGGGTCGGCACCCATGCCGATTTTGCCGATCTGGCTGGAAAAAATTCGCTGCGGGTGCTCGACGCCTTCGGCCTGCAGGAAGGCCGCGAGGTGCGTTTTCTGCCCAACTTGCGCGCTGGCACGGCGGTGTTCAAGTTCGAGCGCGGCTGATCCACAAACGCTCAGGCCCGCTTCGGACCGGCATCCACTTCAAGCGCCACGTCGGCCAGGAAATCGCCGGCCCGCAGCCCGCCCTTCCCGGTTTCGGAACCCAGCGTCCCGCCATACACCTCCTTGAACGAAGCCAGGATCTGGTCCAGCGGCAGGTCGTCAAAGCTGCCGCGCTGATGCACGTACTCCATGTGCCGGTGGCCCGACAGATCGAACGGGTGGTAGATCGAGTCGTGCACGCCATCGAACTCCAGCGGCAGCAGACCGAAGCGCTGACACAGTTCCAGGTTGAAGGCCGGCGTCGCCTTGCGCCAGGCGCCGTCGATCCAGATGTCGGTGTAGCCGTGCCAGACGAACAGGTCGGTCTTCATGGTCACGCGCATGCGCTCGGTCGAGAGGTGATTGCGCACGTCCGCAAAGCCCAGGCGCGCCGGGATGCCCGCAGCCCGGCAGGCCGCCGCCAGCAGCGTGGCCTTCGGCACGCACCAGCCATAGCCATTGGACAGCACGGTGCTGCCCTTCATGCCGACGGGCGACAGGTCGATGCGATACGGGTCGTAGCGAAAGCCGTCGCGCACCGCGTAAACCAGCGCCACGGCGCGATCGCGATCGCTGGTGCCGCGGGCGTGTTCCGCGGCAAAGGCCTGAACGGCCGAGTGGTCGCTGTCGATGAAGGCCGTGGGGCGCAGGTTATCCGAGGTCATGACGGCATGATCCCAGAAATTGCACCAGGCGCGGCCACCCTGGCGACACCTGCGCCCACTGAGGCTTGCCGCTGCTACCATGCGATCCAGCGGGATTTCAGCCTCCCGGGTTCGCCGCAGCGCGGGCCGCCCCAAGCAAGGCGCCCCCCGCGGGGACAGCGACTACACGTTGTAGGGAAGGGTGGGGGTCCGGGCTTAGAAGGTGTCCCGTCCAAGTGCTGGCAACCCGATGGACCTTTTCCGTGGACACCTCACGCCCAGCCTCTTCGGTCTCTTTTTCTGAAGCCTTGCCTTTCTGGCTCAGGCTCGGCTTCATCAGCTTCGGCGGCCCGGCCGGGCAGATCGCCATCATGCATCGCGAGCTGGTGGAGCAACGCCACTGGATCAGCGAGAAGCGCTTTCTGCACGCGCTGAACTATTGCATGCTGCTGCCCGGCCCCGAGGCGCAACAGCTCGCGACGTATATCGGCTGGCTGATGCACCGCACCTGGGGCGGCATCGTGGCAGGCACCCTTTTCGTGTTGCCCTCGCTGTTCATCCTGATCGCCTTGAGTTGGGGCTATGTGGCGTTCGGCAACGTGCCCTGGGTGGCGGGACTGTTCTACGGGATCAAGCCGGCGGTGGCTGCCATCGTGCTGCAGGCGGTGCAGCGTATCGGCAGCAAGACGCTGAAGACGCCGACCCACGCGCCGGTGCTGTGGGCGATCGCGCTGTTGAGCTTTGTCGCCATCGCCTTCCTGAAGATTCCGTTTCCCTGGGTGGTGCTGGGCGCGGCGCTCACCGGCTGGATCGGTTCCCGGGTCGCACCAGCGCAGTTTGCATCGGGCGGGGGCCAAGGCGCGGGCTTGGCCAGCAGCCATCCCGCTTTGATCGGCGACGACACACCCACACCGCCCCATGCCCGTTTCAACAAGAAGCGCCTGGCACAGGTGCTGGCCGCCGGTGCATTGCTGTGGCTGCTGCCCATGGCCGCTCTGCTGGCCTGGCAGGACTGGGACGTCTCGCCGGCCAACACGCTGGCGCAAATGGGCTGGTTCTTCACCAAAGCGGCACTGCTGACCTTTGGGGGCGCGTATGCGGTCCTGCCCTACGTGTACCAGGGCGCGGTGGAGCACTTCCACTGGCTCACCGGGCCACAGATGATCGACGGCCTGGCGCTGGGCGAGACCACACCGGGCCCGCTGATCATGGTGGTGGCTTTCGTCGGCTTTCTCGGTGGCTGGACGAAACAGGTGCTGGGGCCGGACAGCCTGTTGCTGGGCGCGGCGCTGGCAGCCACGGTGGTGACCTGGTTTACCTTCCTGCCTTCGTTCATCTTCATCCTGGCCGGCGGGCCGCTGGTCGAATCGACCCATGGCAAGGCGCATTTCACCGCGCCGCTGATGGCCATCACGGCGGCAGTGGTCGGCGTGATCGCAAGTCTCGCTTTGTTTTTCATAGCGCACATCGCCCTTCCGACGCTGGGGAATGGCCAGAATCATTCAAATATCGACTGGATGGCCCTGGCGCTGGCCGCTGCGGCCGCCGTGGCGCTGCTGCGCTTCAAGTTGGGGGTGATCCCGGTGATCACCGCCAGTGCTCTGGCAGGGCTGGCGCTGCGGCTGGGCGGGTTGACATAAGCTAAAGTTGTACGATCAATTGTTCACCCATGGTCGCCCGCTTCAAGTCCATCACCCCCGGCGCGCACCTGTCCGATCAGGTCGCGGAGGTGCTGGCGGCCGAAATCCGCGCCGGCCGGCTGGCGGTCGGCGAAAAACTGCCGACCGAAGCTGCGCTGGTGGAGCAGTTTTCCGTCAGCCGCACCGTCGTCCGCGAAGCGGTGTCAAGGCTCAAGTCGCTGGGGCTGGTCGATTCGCGCCAGGGCAGCGGCATGTACGTCAGGGACGCGGGGTTTTCCCCGCTCAATTTCGACGCAAGATCTGCTGTTTCGAAACAAGCGGTCATCCAGATGGTGGAAGTGCGGCGGGCACTGGAGGCTGAAGTCGCCGCGCTGGCCACGCAACGTTGCACACCCACTGACGTCCAGCGCATCCGTCGTTCCATCTCTGCGTTGGAGCAGGCCGTGCTGGCCGGCGGCGACGGCGTGGACGAGGACATCCAGTTTCATCGTGCCATCGCCGAGGCTGCTCGCAACCCGTTCCTGATCGGCACCCTGGAGTACCTGGGCCAGTTCCTGCGTGGCGCAACACGGGTCACCCGCGCCAATGAAGCACGACGTGCCGATTTCGCAAGACAGGTTCAGGACGAGCACGAAATGATCGCCCGAGCCATTGAAGCCGGCGATCCGGCGGTGGCGCGCCTGGCAGCGTCGCGGCACATGGACAACGCCATCCAGCGCATTGAACAAGCTGACCCGTCCTTCTGGCAACAGGCCGGTGTCCAGTTGGCACAGCCCCTGGTTCGCGGCCTGGCAAGCAAGGACTGAGTCTCGGGCCTTCGCCAGCCCGATCGTTCAATCACCACAGCCGCGGGTAAACCCGATACTGCACTGCACCACAATTTGTATGATAACCAGACCAATCAGACGGCCCTCTGATCACACACCGCCCCTCCCCTCCCCACCCCGCTGAGCAACATGAAACTTCAACGTCGCCAGATCCTCAAGGGCAGTGGCGCAGCCCTGCTGGCCCTCCCCCTGATGGCGGGGGCCCAGGCATGGCCGGCCCGGCCGATCCGTCTGGTGGTGCCCTTCCCGCCCGGCGGGCTGGTCGACACCATGGCCCGGCTGATCGGTCCGCGCTTGGCGCAGGAGCTGGGCCAGCCGGTGGTGATCGACAACAAGCCCGGCGCGGGCGGCAACCTCGGCGCGGCTGAAGTGGCCCGCGCCACGCCCGACGGCTACACCCTGCTGATGGCCTCGCCGCCGCTGACCATCAGCCCCGCGCTCTATGCCACCCTGCCCTACAGGCCCGAGCAGATCGTGCCCATCGGCCTGATCGGCCGCGTGCCCAACGTGCTGCTGGTCAATCCGAAGAGCGGCATCAACACCGTGGTTGAGCTCATCGCCCGCGCCAAAAAGACGCCCGGCCAGCTGAACTACGCCTCCAACGGCAACGGCACCTCGCTGCACCTGAGCGCCGAACTATTCAAGACCACCACCGGAACCTTCATCACCCACATTCCCTACCGCGGCGCCGCACAGGCTGTTACCGGCCTTATGGCGGGCGAGGTGGACATGATGTTCGAGAACCTGCCCTCGGTGCTGGGCCAGATCCAGGGCGGCGGCGTGAAGGCCCTGGCCGTGACCACGCGCCAGCGCAGCAAGGCGCTACCGGGCGTGCCCACGCTGATCGAAGCCGGGCTGGCCGATTTCGACGTCAGCGCCTGGTACGGCGTGGCCGCACCGAGCGGCACGCCGGCTGCGGTGCTGGCTCGCATCGAGCAGGCGCTGGACCGGCTCTCGCGCGACCCCGAGATCGCCCGGACCATGGAATCACGGGGCGCCGAAGTGGGCTTTCTGGGCGCGGCCCAGATGAGCGCCTTCATGGCGGCCGATGCGATCAAGTGGAAACGCGTCGCCGAGTTCGCAAAAATCACCCTGGGCTGAACGGAGAACAGCATGAACACAGTGACGCGTGTCGGCCTGATCGGTCTGGGGGCGATGGGCAAAGGCATGGCGCAATCGCTGCGCCGCGCCGGGCACCCGCCGCATGTCTTCGATGTGCGCACCGAGGCCGCGCAGGCCTTCGCCAGAGACGGTGGCGTGGCCTGCGCCTCACTGCCCGAGCTGGGCGCCGCCTGCGACGTGGTCGTGTCGGTGGTCGTCAACGCCGCGCAGACCGAATCGGTGCTGTTCGGCCCGGGCGGCGACGGCACCGGCTGCGCGGGCGCGATGACGCCCGGCAGCGTCTTCGTGATGTGCTCCACGGTGGACCCGAACTGGTCTGTGGCCATGGAAAAGCGACTGGCCGAGCTGGGCCTGCTCTACATCGACGCGCCCATCTCCGGCGGCGCCGCCCGCGCGGCCAGCGGCGAGATGACGATGATGACCGCCGGCAGCCCCGCCGCTTACGCCAAAGCAGAGCCGTTGCTGAACGCCATGGCCGCCAAGGTCTACAAGCTCGACGACAGCGCCGGCGCGGGCAGCAAGGTCAAGGTCATCAACCAGTTGCTGGCGGGCGTGCACATTGCGGCGGCCGCTGAGGCCATGGCGCTGGGCCTGCGCGAAGGCGTGGATC
This sequence comes from Candidatus Skiveiella danica, assembly GCF_022705245.1. Classification (NCBI taxonomy): domain Bacteria; kingdom Pseudomonadati; phylum Pseudomonadota; class Betaproteobacteria; order Burkholderiales; family Comamonadaceae; genus Candidatus Skiveiella; species Candidatus Skiveiella danica. The sequence goes on from NZ_JAKJEW010000002.1 coordinate 27,714, forward strand.
CGGCGGCGCTGTACGAGGTCATCACCCACAGCGCCGGCAACAGCTGGATGTTCGAGAACCGCATGGCGCATGTGCTGGCGGCCGACTACACGCCGCTGTCGGCCGTGGACATCTTCGTGAAGGACCTTGGCATCGTGCTCGACATGGCCCGCGCCAGCAAATTCCCGCTGCCACTGTCCAGCACCGCGCACCAGATGTTCATGCAGGCGTCCACGGCGGGTTTTGCGCAAGAGGACGACAGCGCGGTGATCAAGATCTTCCCCGGCATTGAACTGCCCAGAAAACCATGAAACCAATCTACCTCGGTTGTATTGCGGACGACTTCACCGGCGCCACCGACCTGGCCAACAACCTGGTGCGCGCCGGCATGCGCGTGGTGCAGACCATCGGTGTTCCCGACGGCCCCCTGGATGCCGAAGTGGATGCGGTCGTCGTCGCGCTGAAATCGCGCACGGTCGCGCCGTCGGACGCCGTCGCCCAGTCGCTCGACGCCCTGGCCTGGCTGCAAGCGCAGGGCGCGCAGCAGATCTACTTCAAGTACTGCTCCACCTTCGACAGCACGGCGCAGGGCAACATCGGCCCGGTGACCGAGGCGCTGATGGACGCACTGAAGACCGACTTCACGATTGCCACGTCGGCCTTCCCCGACAACGGGCGCACCGTCTTCAAGGGCCATCTTTTCGTCGGCGAGGTGCTGCTGAACGAATCCGGCATGCAGAACCACCCGCTCACGCCGATGACAGATCCGAATCTGGTGCGCGTGATGCAGGCACAGACGCGCCGCAAGGTCGGACTGATCGACCACAAGGCCGTGGCGCAGGGCGAGGCGGCCATCCGCGCGCGCATCGACGCGTTGCGCGCGCAGGGCATTGGCGTGGCCATCGTCGATGCGGTGTCGAACGACGACCTGCTGCGCCTGGGGCCGGCGCTCAAGGCCATGCCGCTGATCACCGCCGGCTCGGGTGTGGCGATCGGGCTTCCGGCCAATTTCGGCCTGGCGCCTTCGCCGCAGGCCAGCCGGCTGCCGCCCGCCACCGGGCTGCAAGCGGTGGTGTCGGGCAGCTGCTCGGTGGCGACCAACAAGCAGGTCGCGCACTTCATCGCCGCAGGTCGCCCCGCCTTCGAGGTCGATCCGCTGCGGCTGGCGGCCGGCGACGACGTTGCTGCCGCGGCGCTGGCCTGGGCCGCGCCCTTGCTGGCCAGCGGACCGGTGCTGGTCTATTCGACGGCCGAACCCGGCGCGGTGAAATCGGTGCAGGCGCAGCTCGGCGTGGAGGCGGCCGGCGAAATGGTCGAGCGCTGCATCGCCACGATTGCGCGCGGCCTGGTCGAGCGCGGGGTGCGCCAGCTCATCGTGGCTGGCGGCGAAACCTCCGGGGCCTGCGTGCAGGCGCTGTGCATCACCCAGATGCAGATCGGACCGCAGATCGACCCTGGCGTGCCGTGGTGTCATGCCGTCACTGCAGGCGCAGGCCTGCACCTCACCCTCAAGTCCGGCAACTTCGGCACCGACGACTTCTTCACCAAAGCCTTTACAGTGCTCGCATGACCGAATCGCAAGCCCGAGAAGCCATCTGCCGCGTCGGGAAGAGCCTGTTCGATCGCGGCTACGTGCACGCCACGGCCGGCAACATCAGCGTGCGGCTCGACGATGGCTTCCTGATCACGCCGACCGACGCCTGCCTGGGCTTTCTCGACCCCGCGCGCCTGGCCCGCCTCGACGCCAGCGCCCAGCAAACCGGCGGCGACCAGGCCAGCAAGACCCTCGCGCTGCACCGCCAGATCTATGCGGCAGCCACCGCGTTCGACCCCTCCACCCGCTGCGTCATCCACACCCACAGCTCGCACTGCGTCGCGCTGACCCTGCGCCCCGACGTGGACGACGCCGGGGCCGAACTGCTGCCCGCCGCCACGCCCTGCTTCGTGATGAAGGTCGGCCACGTGCCGCTCGTTCCCTACCATCGTCCCGGCGACCCGTTGGCGGCCGACCTTGTGGCGCAGACCATCACGCGCTATGGCCAACAAGGCACGCCGATCCGCGCGGTCATGCTCAGCCGTCTGGGGCCCAACGTCTGGCACGACAGCCCGGCTGCCGCCATGGCCACGCTGGAAGAGCTGGAGGAGACGGCGAAGCTGGTGCATCTGAGCCCCACGCCGCCCGAGCCGCTGACCGAAAGCCAGATCAACGACCTGCGCCAGACCTTTGGCGCCCGCTGGTAGGCCACCTGAGGCCGAACAACCTCAATTCAGAGGAAAAACAGCACCAGCCCAGCGTGCTTTGGTCATTGCCTGCTATTGTTTTGTGAGACAACCGAAAGTGCCCATGCCCCGTTTTGCCGCCAACCTGTCCATGATGTACCCCGATCTGCCCTTCCTCGACCGGTTCGAGGCGGCGGCGAAAGACGGTTTCACCGCCGTGGAGTACCTGTTTCCCTACGCGTTTGCCAAGGAGGAACTCGTCGAACGCCTGCAGGCCAACAACCTGCAGCAGGTGCTGTTCAACGCGCCGCCCGGCGGCACCGACGCGGCCTCCATCGACCGGGCCTGGAACGGCGGCGACAAAGGCATCACCTGCATCCCGGGGCGCGAGGATGAATTTCGTGCCGGTGTGGCGCTGGCGCTGGACTACGCTCAGGCGCTGGACTGCCCGCGCATCCACCTGATGGCCGGCCTCGTGCCGCAGGGCCTGACGCGCGATGCCGTGTCACCCACCTACATCGCCAACCTGCGCTGGGCCGCCGGCGAGGCGGCGAAATACGGCCGCGACGTTCTGATCGAACCCATCAACACCCGCGACATCCCCGGCTTCTTCCTGAACCGGCAGGATCAGGCCCATGCCCTCGTCGCCGAGGTCGGCGCGGCCAACCTCAAGGTGCAGATGGACCTGTACCACTGCCAGATCGTCGAAGGCGACGTGGCCATGAAGATCCGCCAGTACCTGCCCACGGGCCGCGTCGGCCACTTCCAGATCGCCGGCGTGCCCGAGCGCCATGAGCCCGACATCGGCGAGCTCAACTACCCCTACCTGTTCAAGGTCATCGACGAGGTGGCCGCGCAATGCGGCTGGGACGGCTGGATCGGCTGCGAGTACAAGCCGAAGCGCGGCGGCCAGCCGGGCGGGACGTCCGCCGGACTGGGCTGGTTTGGCGCGTTTCGGGCACGCGATTGATCGCCCGATGGACGGGACCCGCCGCGCCGCTGACCGGGATCAGGGCTTCTGACGCTCGAAATAGATCTCGTAGCGCTGCTTGGCGACGGCCTGGAAATACACGCCCTTGAGGCGGTCGGTGGCCGGGTCGTAGCTGAGCTCGTAGGTCGACCCGTTGTAGCCGCCGGCCTGCAGCTCCAGGAACACCCGCAACGTCTGGCCGTCGCGCGAGGCCTGGGCCTTGGAAAAAGGCAGCCCCTTGGGATTGAAGTACATGGCTTCCAGCTGGCCATCGGCGCCGACGCTGCGAATCACCACGCCGTAGCCGCCGTCCGGGCGCACCCAGCGCCCCCGCAGCACGTCCAGCGCCACGGGCGCGTTTCGCACGACCGAGGGCACGCCGGCACCCCGGCTGTCCTGCGCCGAGGCCAGGCCGACGCACGTCAGCAAGGCAAGGCCGATAAAGGCAGGGAGAAGGGGGGCGGGTCTGAACAAGGTCTTCATCCCTGTATTGTCCATGAGCCGCCGCAGCACCGTCAGTCCGGCCGCGTCGGGCAAACGGCCCTTCGACGATGCGCTGCGCATGGGGGTATGCTTCGATGCCCTTGTCGATCGGGCCGCGCTGCAGCCCAAGCGCGCGAAAGCCTGAGGGGCACAAGCTCTGCATCCGCATCGTTCCCGTTCACCACATGAACAAGTTCCTCCTTCCGCTGGCTGCCTTCGTCGCCCTGCTGGCGGTGTTCGCCGTTGGCCTGACCCTCAACCCGCGCGAGTTGCCCTCACCGCTCGTCGACAAGGCCGCCCCGGCCTTCAACGCTCCGCTGTTGCACGATCCCGACCAGCGCTTTTCGCCCAGCGAAATGGCCGGCAAGGTCTGGCTGCTCAACGTCTGGGCCTCCTGGTGCGTGGCCTGCCGGGAAGAGCATCCGGTGCTGGTTGCCTATTCCAGGACGGACGCAGCCGTGCCGATCATCGGGCTGAACTACAAGGACAAGCGCGACGATGGCCTGCTCTGGCTGGCGCGCTTTGGCAATCCCTATCAGTTGTCCGCCTTTGATGGCGATGGCCGCATCGGCATCGACTACGGCGTCTATGGGGTTCCCGAAACCTATCTGATCGACAAGACCGGCCGGATCCGCTTCAAGCAGAACGGGCCGGTCACCGCCGAAGTGCTGGAAAAGACCCTGCTGCCGCTGATCAGGAGCCTGAACCCTTGACCCATTCGGGCTGGTTTCGCACGCACTGTTCTGGAGCAAAATCCAGTTTTGACCCGCCCGCCCCCATGCACCGCCTGCCCCCCGTTTCTTCGATGCCGTGCCGACGCATCTTGACCGGCGTTTCGATGGCGCTGGCCTTTCTGCTGCCCGCATCGCTTCATGCAGCCGATGCCCGCGAGATCGCCAGGACGGTCTGCGCGGCCTGCCACGGGGTGGACGGCAACAGCACCGAGCCCGCCAATCCCAAGCTGGCTGGCATGGACCAGGAATACCTGATGCGCCAGCTCAAGGCCTTCGCCGAAGGCAAGCGCCGCGACGACACCATGTCGGCCATCATCGCCAGCCTCGATTCCGGCGATTTCGCGAAGCTGGCGACCTACTATGGTTCCCAGAAACCCACGCCGGGCACCGTGCGGGATCCGCAACTGGCCGCCAAGGGTCGCGCGCTTTTCGAGGATGGCAACACCGACAGCGGCGTGCCCGCCTGCGCCGGGTGCCATCAGTCCGATGGCCAGGGCAACGCGCGCTTTCCCCGTCTGGCGGGACAGCACCAGGCCTATGTCCTCAAGCAACTCGCCGACTACAAGAGCGGGCGTCGCGCCACCGACCCCCTGATGACCACCGTCGGCAAGCGCCTGAGCATCGATGAAGCCCGGGCGCTGGCCGAATACATCGCGGGGCTTTGAGAGGTAAACATGTTGTCTCGACACTTGCTGGGATTCCTGCTCGCGGCGCTGGGCGGTTCGCTGGCGCTGGCCGGCACGCCGCCGGAGCCGTGGAACGCGCCCTATGCGGAGAAGACCGCGGCCCTCAGCCTCAAGGGGGACATTGCCCGTGGGGCGGCGGCTTTCGAGATTTGCCAGGGCTGCCACCGCGCCGGCGCCCTGGGCCGCGCCGATGGCAGCTATCCGCGTCTCGCGGGTCAGCACACCAACGTGCTGGTCAAACAGATGGCCGATGTGCGCTCGGGCCGGCGCAGCAATCTGAAAATGCTGCCGTTTGCCGACCACCAGGCGTTGTCGGTCCAGGACATCGCCGACATCGCCGCTTACCTGCAGTCACTGCCCGTTCCGCCCACCCAGGGACAGGGGCCGGGCACCGATCTGGCACGTGGCCGTCAACTCTACGAACGTGATTGCCAGGTCTGCCACGGGAAGCAGGGCGAGGGCAAGGCGGACCAGTTCTTCCCCCGGATTTCCGGCCAGCACTACGCCTACTTGCTGCGCGAAGGCAGCCTGATCCGCGACGGCAAACGGCACAACGCCCACCCGGACATGGTGCTGGCCATCGGAAAATATTCCGACGAGGACACCGTGGCCGTTTCGGACTACATCTCGCGCCTTCCCGTCGGCGGCCGCTAGCCAGAGCCGTCCAGGCGCGGCGGGTCAGTGGGGGGTTTGCGATTTCTCGGGCAGGGCCAGCCTGGCGCGCTCGCCAAGACCGGACGCCTCCATCGCCTTGCCTTCGGCGATCTTCACGGCCCGGGCGATTTCTTCGTAGAACTCGCTGTTCTTGGGCAACTTCTTCATCAACCGCCGCCAGAAGTGCAGCGACTCGGCCCACTTCTCCTGCTGATAGGCCGCCAGGCCCGCGAGTTCCAGCGCCTTCTCATCCTCGTAATCCAGCTCCAGCGCCTGCGCGACGAGCTCCATCGGCCGGCCGTCCAGACGGCCGGCCTTGAGCGCGATGGCTTCGGCCTGCTGCGACAGCATCCGGGCCTCCTTGGGCGCCAGCTGGGCCGCCTTGGCCAAGGCAAGCTCAGCTTCGTCCAGGCGCTGCAGGGCAATATATGCGCGCCCCAGGGCATACCAGCCCTCGGCATCGTCGGGTTTGGCCTTCAGCTTGCCTTCCAGCGCCTTGACCATTGCATCGGTATCGTAGGCGGCATGGGCCTGCGTCAGCGCCTGCTCCTGAAGAATAGTCGGCGCGCCCAGATACAGGTAAAGCCCGGCGGTCAGCGCCGGCATCACGCCCAGCAATGCGAGGGTCATCCAGCGCCGCCCCGCGCGCGCCAACCCTGGGTCAGGCATCGAACCGGCCTTTTCCCCGGCCGCAACGCTTGACACGGCGATGCGCGGGGCAAGACGGGTGCGCCACAGGGGCACGAGCAGGAAAACCAGCGCGACCGAAATCAGCGCGCCCACACCGAGCCAGAGATTCATGCTTTCATCTCCCCCTGTCGACGCAGTCCCAGCGCAGCCAGCCAGCCGCCGAGGAACATGAACAATGCGCCGGCCCACAGCCAGCCGACGAAGGGCTTGATGTACAACTGCACGCTCCAGGCGCCACCGGGCAGGGGTTCGCCGAGCGCCACGTAGACATCGCCGAGAAAGCCGTAACGGATCGCTGCCTCGGTCATGGTGGTCCGGGTTGTGCGGTACATGCGCTTTTCAGGCAGCAAGGTCGCCATCGCCTTGCCATCGCGACGGAGTTGCAGCGTGCCGCGCATGGCGGAGTAGTTCGAGGCGGGAACTTCGGTCGCGCCCTCGAAGATGAATTCGTAACCCCCCAGGGACGCGCGGTCGCCCTGGCGCATCGAGACGGTGCTTTCGCTTTGATACGCCGACACCAGTCCGATGCCCACAACGCCGACGGCCAGGCCCGCGTGCGCAAAGCCCATGCCGATCGCGCTGAGAGACAGGAAACCAGCTTCGCGAGCGCGCGCCACGAGGCCGCCAAGGGTCGCCAGAATCATCCAGGCCCCCAGACCCAGACCCAGTGACGCCTGCCACTTGAAGGCGCCGAAAGCGAAAGGCAGGAGACCCGCAACCAGCAACGCCGCCACCGCCGGCCAGCGCAAGGCGCGCACGACGTCGGCCATGCGGGTTTCGCGCCAGCGCAAGCGCGGCGCCACACCCAGCAACAGCAGCACCGGAACCATCAAAGGCACGAAGACGGCATTGAAGTACGGCGGGCCGACAGAAACCTTGCCGAGATCGAACGCGTCGAGCACCAGCGGATACAGGGTGCCCAGCAAGACAGTGGCCAGCGCCACCAGCAGCAGCACGTTGCCGGTCAGGATGGCCGTTTCGCGCGACACCGGCTGGAAGTCGCCCGGGGTTGCGCCGCCTTCGCCAGCGGCCTTCACCACACTCGCCCGCCGTGCAAACAGCGCCAGCGAGCCGCCGATGACGATCGCCAGGAAGATCAGGATGAACAGGCCCCGCAGCGGATCCTGGGCGAATGCGTGCACCGAAGACAGCACGCCCGAACGCACGAGAAACGTGCCCACCAGGGACAGCGAAAACGCCCCGAGCGAGAGGAACACCGTCCAGACCTTCAAGGCCCCGCGTCGCTCGGTGACCACCAGCGAATGCACCAGCGCCGTGCCCGCGAGCCACGGCATCAGGGATGCGTTTTCAGACGGATCCCAGAACCACCATCCACCCCAGCCGAGTTCATAGTACGCCCACCACGAACCGATCATGATGCCCAACGTCAGGAACGACCAGGCCACCAACGTCCAGGGCCGCACCCAGCGCGCCCAGACCGCGTCGAGCCGGCCCGAAATCAGCGCCGCGATGGCGAACGCGAACGCCACCGAGAACCCGACATAGCCCATGTAGAGCAGCGGCGGGTGAAAGATCATCCCGGGGTCCTGCAGCAGCGGGTTCAGGTCGCGCCCGTTGGCCGGCGGCGGATGAAGGCGCATGAAGGGGTTGGACGTGAACAGGAGGTAGGCAAGAAAGCAGAAGCTGAGCAGCCCCATGACGCCGACGACGCGCGCCACCAGGTCGGCCGGCAGGCGACGACTGAACAGCACGACGGCCAGCGTCCAGCCGGCCATCAGCGTGGTCCACAGGAGGAACGAGCCCTCGTGCGAGCCCCAGGCTGCGGAAAACCGGTACTCGATCGGCAGCTGACGCGAGGAATGATCGGCCACGTTCATCACGGAAAAATCATTGACCAGAAAGGACCAGATCAACGCCAGGAAGCCTGCAAGAACCAACAGCAACTGCCCGACAACGGCACCACGCGCCATCGCCATCCAGCCTCCATGGGCACGGGAGGCCCCGGCCAGCCCGAGGATGCCCTGGGCCAGCGCAAGTTGCAGGGCAACGATCAGGGCCACATGGCCCAGTTCTGGAATCATGTCTTCAGGAAGATGAACAAGAAAAAAGGGGCGCGGAATTCCGCGCCCCGGTGATCGTAATCTGGCGCAATGACTACTTCGTGGCCGTTGCAGGCCCTGGTGGCGCCGCCGGAGCCGCTGCCGCTACAGGCACGGCCGTCTTGGCGGCCATCGCGTCGGTGAGCACCTTGATCCCGGCCTGCGATTCGGCGACGGACTGGGTCAGGGACTTGCGGGCAGCTGCCGGATTATGGAACCCGACCGAGTTCTCGGCGGTCCACCATTCCCATTGCGTTTGCGCGTCGTCATGGTGCTTCTGCGCCGCCTTGATCGCCTCAGGCGCAACGCCCACCGCGCGGGCCCGTGCAAAGGTATCGATCAGCTGGGCAAGCCAGAACTCGGCCTTGGCGATCTTGCCGCGGGTGTAGTTCTGAATCGAATCGATCTGGTACTTGGCGTCCTGCTCGGTCATCTCGCCGTGGCACTTCACGCAGGTTTCCTTGAGCATGAAGCGCGGCGACTTCTGCTGGTGGTTGGTGAAGGTCTTGCCGCCCTTGTCCACCTTGCCCATGTGGCAGTCCTTGCACTGCACGCCTTCGCGCTCGTGTTTCGACATCCAGAAGGTTTCGGTCTCCGGATGCTGGATCTTGGACAGTGCCGCGCCGCTCACCGAATGCCGGAAGTCCTTGAAGTTGCCGAACTTGTCGACCATCTTCTTGTTGTAGTCGAACACGTTGGACCACTGGAACAGGTTGGTGCGCTGGTCGGCCATGGTCACCGGTTTGTCCGTGCCGTTGGGGCCCGCGCCCGGCTCGAAGCCAGGGTTGCAGTTGTATTCCACATGGCACTGGGCGCACATGAGCACCGAGTCAGGCTTGGACAGCAGGCCGATGGCACGGAACCCGTCGCGGAACGTCACCTTCTTCATCGGGTTCTTTTCGCTCTTGGCCTTGTCATACGGATAGGTGCCTTCGCCGCGATCCACCACCGCCTGGATCAGCGCGTCACGCACGACGCGTGGCGCCGACGAGTGCGGGTCGTGGCACATGTAGCAGTTCAGCGCATGGTTGACGTCGCGGGCAAATTCGACCGGTTTGGACACACGGCTCCACTTGGCACGCGGATCCGGATCGCCCATGTACTTCCACTTCAGGATGTTGTCGAAGGACTTGCAGTTCATGCACACCGGGTTCGCGGCGGTGGCGGTTCCGGGCAGGAAGATCTTCTGGTCGCTGTTGGCCGGATCGGCATCCTTCAGCACGAGTTCCCACATGTTGGTCAGCACCGCCTTGGAATCGGTGATGTAAGTCCAGTCCTTGAGCTGGAAGCGGCCACCGTAGGAGCGGTCGACGATCAGGTGGTCCAGATTCATGAAGACATGGCTACGCGGCTCGTTGTGCTCACGGGTGAAACCGTGCGGCGCCATCAGCTTGTCGAACAGCGGCGACACGCCGCGGGCGGTGGCCTTCTCGATTTTGGCGCCGGACTCATGGTTGACCGTCGCGAAGGAGTTGAACTGTTCCTGGTGGCAGGTCGCGCAGGCGGCATGGTCGGTGCGGGTGCCGATGGACTGGTTGATGCCGTCGGCCTTGCCGTTCTTCGCGAGGTGGTTCTCCGCCCCGGTGTGGCAATAGGCACAGTTCACATTGGAGTGCTTGCTGTTGAGGTGGAATTCCTTGATGTCCTTGTGGCAGCTGTAGCAGGTGGTGACGTCAACGAACTTGATCTTGGACTCGGCCGACTTCGCCAGATTGCCCTTCATCTGCTGCAGCGTGGCATCCTGTTGCTTGGCATAGGCCGGATCCGGCCCTTTGGTTTGCGCCATCGCCACGCCAAGAACGGCTGTCGCACACAGCGCAACCAACCCTCTCAACCACTTCTTTGCACCCATTTCCATGCTCCCGGAACATCGTGGGGAAATCCACGCCGGCGAGTCTATGTCGCATCGCGATGCACCAAAAGGGGGAAAACTCAACGGGATTCACCTTTCGCCGGAAAATCGACGGGGTTTGATCTGGATCAACCATGCAGACCGTGCTGGATGCGCCCCGCGCAGGAGCCGCGCGACGCGCTGAACAGTTGGCGCAGGGATTCACCGGGTTCGCAAGCAACAGGCGCGAAGAGTCCTGTTTTCATAGCGTCTTACGACCTTTTGACGCCGGGATTACGGCATTTTCATCACCAATTGACGCCTGAATGCCCCCAACCGACCCTCCGACGGCTCGCCACTTCAGTCAAGCCGCGATCACGGCCTCGTAGGCCTGGCGCGTCGACGGCGCTACAGCTGCCAGCACCTGTGCGTACGACGTCTGGTGCCGCGCCAGCAAGCGCGCCGAGGCGACGGCCCGGGAACGGCAATACCAGTGGCAGGTGTGCTGCATCAGGAACAGCTCGGCCGACAGGGTGTACGCCTTGTCCCTGGGCGTCAGGCCACGGCTGTTCTCCCCGGCCTCTGCAATGCCACGTGCGTGGACAGCCAGCGCCTGGCGCATATCGAAGGTCGCTTTCGGCAACAGCTGGCTGGCATAGGGGAGCGCCACGGGCAGTGTGCTGACGCGGGCATCCGCCTCGCCAACCGTGGCGAACGCCGTCGCAAAACGGCTGAACTGTTCCACCAGGTCGCGCTCCTGGGCATTCAGCATGGCCCAGATGGGCGCCTGTCGCTCGGGGTCGCTCTCGCCCAGCGCGCGCAGGTAGCCCTGGGTCAGGTTTTCCATCAGCTTTTCAATCTGGAACTGCATCAAGTGGCGCCCCAGCAGCGCGACTCGCCGGGCCTGATCCCTGGATTTCAGCCAGAAGGCGCCCAGGCCAATCATCATCACCAGCACAAGCATTTCCATGGCGCAGCCCAGGGTGGTTGGAACAGGCAGCAGTGTAGGGGCCGGCGCCCGGGAGTCGCCGTGCCGCCACAAATCGGATGCAGCGCGTCGAGAATGCCAAAATGTGTCTGACGCCACTGTCCGATCCTCCTTCCGAATCCATGCCCTCTCCCTCTCCGGAACGCAACCTGGCGCAAGCCCTGCAGGAAGGGCGCTGCCGTGACCCCTTCAGCCACCTCGGGCCACACCAGGATGGGGCCGCCGGCGACTGGGTCATCCGAGCCTTTCTGCCGGGCGCAACCATGGTGACCGCGCTGGCCGATGCGGACGGCGCGGTGCGGGTCGAGTTGACCGACCCCGACGGAACAGGCCTGTTCATCGGCCGCCTCGCCAGCGCCACCCGCCCCCGGTACCGGCTGGCCGTGGCGTTCGGCCAACAACACTACACACTGGAAGACCCGTACCGGTTCGGTCCCTGGCTGGGCGATCTGGATGTGTGGCTGCTGGCCGAAGGGCAGCACCTGCGCCCCTGGCAGAAGCTCGGGGCGCATCCCACCACCCTGGACGGGACGGACGGGACGGCTTTTGCCGTCTGGGCGCCGCATGCCCAGCGGGTGTCGGTGGTGGGCGACTTCAATGGCTGGGACGGCCGGCGACACCCGATGCGCTGGCGGGTGGAATGCGGCGTGTGGGAAATCTTCCTTCCGGACGTGGCGCCCGGGGCGCTGTACAAGTTCGAGGTCATCGACGCCCACGGACAGCACATGCTCAAGGCAGACCCTTACGCGCGTCGCAGCGAGGGGCCGCCCGGCAACGCCGCTGTGGTCTGCAGCGAGCCCACGCCGACGCAGCGCACCGCTGCCGACAGGCCCCGTAGCGATGCAGCGCCGATCGCGATCTACGAGGTGCATGCGGGCTCCTGGCGCCGACCCGCAGGCCAGATGCCGGACTGGGACTATCTGGCATCCACTCTGGTGCCGTACGCCGCCGATCTGGGCTTCACCCACATCGAGCTGCTGCCGGTCAGCGAACACCCGTTTTATGGCTCCTGGGGCTACCAGCCCACCGGCATGTACGCGCCCACCGCGCGCTACGGGTCACCCGAGGCGCTGCGCCGTTTCATCGGGGCCGCCCACGGCGCCGGCCTGAAAGTGATCCTGGACTGGGTGCCCGGCCATTTCCCGGCCGACCCGCACGCGCTGGCGAACTTCGACGGCACAGCGCTGTACGAGCATGCCGACCCGCGCGAGGGATTCCATCGCGACTGGAACACGCTGATCTACAACTTCGGCCGCAACGAGGTGCGCAACTTTCTCGTCGGCAGCGCCCTGTACTGGGTCGAGCAGTACGGCGTGGACGGCCTGCGGGTGGACGCGGTAGCGTCCATGCTGTACCGCGACTACAGCCGCCCGGCCGGCGAATGGGTGCCCAACCGCGACGGCGGCCGGGAGAACTACGAGGCCATCGACTTCCTGAAGCAGGCCAACGACATCGTGCACCGCGAAGCACCGGGCGTGTTGACGCTGGCCGAGGAGTCCACCGCGTTTCCGCGCGTCACCGGGGACACCGGGCACGGCGGCCTGGGCTTTGACTACAAGTGGAACATGGGCTGGATGAACGACACGCTGGCCTACTTCGCGCTGGATCCGATGTACCGACGCTGGCACCACGACCGCATCACCTTCGCCATGATGTACGCCTACAGCGAGCATTTCGTGCTGCCGCTCTCCCACGACGAGGTGGTGCACGGCAAGGGTTCGCTGCTGGGCAAGATGGCGGGCGACCCCTGGCAGAAGCGCGCTCATCTGCGCGCGCTGTATGCGCTGATGTGGGCCTTCCCCGGCAAGAAGCTGATGTTCATGGGGTGCGAGCTGGCCACGCCTTGCGAATGGAACCACGATGGCGAGCTCGATTGGGGCCTGCTTCAGGACCCGGCCCACGCCGGCGTGCAGCGCCTGGTGCGCGACCTCAACCATGGCTACCGCACGCACCCGGCCCTGCATGCGCGCGACGCAGACCCTGGCGGTTTCCAGTGGATCAGCGCCGATGACCGTGACAACTCCGTCTTCAGCTTTGTGCGCTACGGCCACGGCCCCCGTGACGCCGTGGCCGTCGTCTGCAATCTCACACCGGTGCCGCGCGACGGCTACCGCATCGGCGTCCCGCACGCAGGTGCCTGGCGTGAATGCCTGAACACTGACTCGGGTCACTACGGGGGCACCAATGCCGGCAACCACGGCCGGGTCCTGGCCGAGGCGATTCCGATGCATGGTCAGCCCTGTTCGCTGAGCCTTCACCTGCCGCCCCTGAGCGTGATCTGGCTCGCGGCGGAGGCGCCAACATGACCCTGGGCGGCGACAGGCCCACGGCCCCGGTGTGCGAGCCCGGCCGGCCTTGGCCCATGGGTGTCGTTCCGGCGCTGTTCGGTGGCCGTGCGGGCATCAATATCGCGGTCGCAGCGCGCCATGCCACCGCAGTGGAGCTGTGTCTCTACGATGAGACCGGCCGCCATGAAACCGACCGCATCCGCCTGCCGAGCTGCACGGAGGGCATCTGGCACGGATTTGTGCCGGGCCTTGGCGCCGGACAACGATACGGCCTGCGCGCCCACGGACCGTGGCAGCCCGACGCCGGGCATCGTTTCAATCCGCAGCGCTTGCTGATCGATCCCTGGACGCGCTCCCTGTCCGGGCCCCTGGAACGGCTGGCGAACGAGATCGGCCATCGCGCCAGTGCGCCGGACCAGGCTTGCGCCTACGACAATGCCGAGCGCATGCCGCGCTGCCGCGTGGTCGATGTCCAAGAAGAACTGCGCCGCGGCGCGGCCATCATGCCCGGGCCCGACACGCCATTGGCCCGAACGGTCCTCTATGAGGCCCATGTGAAGGCGCTGACCGCGCTGCATCCCGGCGTGCCGGCTGCGCTGCGGGGCACTTACGCGGGCCTGGCCAGCCCGGCGATGCTGGCGCATTACCAGCGCCTTGGGTTGACCGCGCTGTGCCTGCTGCCCGTGCAGCTGCACGTGGACGAGCACCATCTCATCGAGCGCGGCATGACCAACCACTGGGGCTACAACACGCTGGCCTTCTTCGTGCCGGACCCGCGCTATGCCACGGTGCCGGTGCACGAACTGGGGGCCGACGACGCCGCGGTCCGCGCGGAGTTCCGCGCCATGGTGGACACCTTGCACCGCAACGGGATCGAAGTGATCCTCGATGTGGTCTACAACCACACGGCAGAGGGCAATGCGCTGGGACCGACCCTGTCGTGGCGAGGGCTGGACAACGCGGCCTGGTACGCCCTGGACGAGCACGGCCGCCACCTCAATCCGAGCGGCTGCGGCAACACCTTCAACATGGGAAACCCCAACGTCGTGCAGATGATCATGGACAGCCTGCGCTGGTGGGTGCAGGCCTACGGCGTGGATGGCTTCCGCTTCGATCTGGCCACCGCGCTGGGGCGCGAACCGGCACAGGGCCAGCACTTCAACCCGAGGGCAACCTTGTTCACGGCGATGGCCCAGGATCCGGTACTGGCGCGGGTCAAACTCATTGCCGAGCCCTGGGACATCGGACCCGGCGGCTATCAGACCGGTCGCTTCGGCGCGCGCTGGCAGGAATGGAACGACCAGTTCCGCGACACCATGCGCGCCTGGTGGCTCGGGCACCCTTGCACTCGCGGGCAGATCGCGCGACGCCTGGCGGGCTCCAGCGACCTGTTTCAGGCCAGCGGACGCAGCCCGCTGGCCAGCATCAACATGGTGACCGCGCACGACGGGTTCACGCTGGCCGACCTGACCGCTTATGTGAACAAGCACAACCAGGCGAATGGCGAAGACAACCGCGACGGCCACAACCACAACCTGAGCGCGAACGCCGGCCACGAGGGCCCCTGTGGCGATCCCGCCATCGCGCGCCGGCGCGCCCAATGGCGCCGCGCCCTGCTGGCCACGCTGCTGTGCGCGCAAGGCACGCCGCAGTTGCTGGCGGGCGACGAGCTGGCGCATAGCCAGCAGGGCAACAACAACGCCTATTGCCAGGACAACCCGGTGACATGGCTGGACTGGAACGCCGCCGACGAGGCGCTGACCGCTTTCACGGCTGCGCTGGTGCACCTGCGGCAGCGCTACCCTGGCCTGCGCCACCCGCAATGGTTCCGCGGCGAAAAGCATGCCGGCGAGGGATGGCCTGACATTGTCTGGCGCACGGCCGACGGCCTGCGCCCCGACACCAACGCCTGGGAGCTGCCAGACGGCCGCTTGCTGTGCTGCGTCATCACCGTGGGCGAAGGCGGCAAACCGCCGCGCGAGCGACTCATGCTGATCCTGCTGGCGGGCGAGGCCGAGGTCGTGGTGCAACTGCCACAAGGGACCTGGAACGTGATGCTGGAGACGGGCAGCGGGCAGGTCGCGCGGCCGGGCGGTCCGCCGGTTGCCACCGTGTCCGCTTCCTTGCGGGTTGCGCCGCCTAGCGTCGTGGTATTGGTCCAACCCATGGTCCCGCAAGAGCCAGCCACCTTGGAGATACCTCAATGACGCCCGCGGCCCCAGGCCACCCGCTGCTGGCGCGCCGCACCAGTGGCGTTCTGCTGCACCTGACCAGCCTGCCGGGGCGCCATGGCAGCGGCGACATGGGCATCGCTGCCCTGCATTTCCTGGACTGGCTGGCGCTGGCGGGCCAGTCGCTGTGGCAGATCCTGCCCCTGACGCCCCCCGGCGCCGGTCATTCGCCCTACCAGAGCCCTTCGGCTTTTGCCGGCAGCCCCTGGCTGGTGGACCTGGACGACCTGGTGACTTGCGGTTGGCTGGCGCCCCTGCCAGACGCCGGTTTCGACACCCGCCACTGCGACTTCGCCCGCGTGATTCCCTACCGGCTGCGCGCGCTTCGTGCGGCCTGGCAGAGTTTTTCCGAGCATGCCGGTGAGCCAGAGAAGGCGGCCTTGGCCGATTTCACCCATCACCACGCCGAATGGCTGGACGACTACGCCCTGTTCATGGTGCTGCAGGCCCGCCACGGCCCGGACTGGCCCGATTGGCCACCCGCGCTGGCGCACCGCGATCCGCGCGCCCTGCAATCCGTGCGGGACGAAACGGTGGGGGAACTCGGCTTCTGGCACTTCGTACAGTGGCGCTTTCATGTGCAATGGCAGCGCCTGCGCGAGGAGGCCCACTCGCGCGGCATCCACATTGTGGGGGATGTTCCGATCTTCGTGGCGCACCAGAGTGCTGACGTCTGGGCCCACGCCGACCAGTTTCTGCTTGATGCTCAGGGTTTGCCTGACGTCGTCGCCGGGGTGCCGCCCGACTACTTCAGCGCCACCGGCCAGCGCTGGGGGAACCCGTTGTACCGCTGGGACCGCATGGCGCTCGACAACTACCGCTGGTGGAAGCAGCGCATGGCCCATCTGCTGACCCTGGTTGACGTGGCGCGCCTCGACCATTTCCGCGGCTTCGAAGCCAATTGGGAGATCCCGGCCAACGAACCGACGGCCCAGGGGGGGCACTGGTGCCCCGGCCCGGGTCGGGCGTTCTTCCAGTCGATTCGGGAAGAGCTGGGGACCCTGCCCATCATTGCCGAGGACCTCGGCATCATCACCGAGGACGTGACACGCCTGCGCCGCGCGTGCGGTTTCCCCGGCATGCGCGTGATGCAGTTCGCTTTTGGTGACAATGCCCGCAATCCCTACCTGCCCCACAACTTCGGGCGCTGCACCGTGGCCTACACCGGGACGCATGACAACAACACCACGGTGGGCTGGTGGGCCAACGCGAGCGAGAACGAGCGCCAGGCTGCGCGACAGTACCTCGGCCCGGTGACGGACTCCGAGATCCACTGGGCAATGATCCAGTCGCTCTCACAGTCCGTGGCGAACACGCTGGTTGTTCCGTTCCAGGACGTGCTGGGACTGGACGGACAACACCGGATGAACACGCCCGGCCAGCCCGAGGGATGCTGGTCCTGGCGCTTTGCCTGGGCCGACGTCAGCGACGAGCCGGCCCGCCGGCTTTCATCGATGGTCCGCGCCCACGGACGCGCCTGAAGTCCCCAGCCGATCCCGCATGACAAGCACTCGCAACCCACAATCCGTCGATCAAGGAGGCCCTGCATGAAACCGAACCAACACCAGAACGAACCCCACCAGCTCGCCCGACGCACCCTTGGCCTGGTGCTCGCGGGCGGTCGCGGCTCGCGCCTGCACGCCCTGACAGACCGCCGCGCCAAGCCGGCGGTCTACTTCGGCGGCAAGTTCCGTATCGTCGACTTCGCGCTGTCCAACTGCCTGAACTCCGGCGTGCGCCGTGTCAGCGTGGTCACCCAATACAAGTCGCACAGCCTGTTGCGTCACCTTCAACGCGGCTGGTCGTTCCTGCGAAGCGAGTTCAACGAGTACATCGATCTGCTGCCCGCGCAGCAACGCATCGACGAGACCTCGTGGTACCAGGGGACGGCCGACGCGGTCTTCCAGAACCTCGACATCCTGATGGCAGAACGCCCCGAATACATCCTGGTGCTGGCCGGCGACCATATCTACAAGATGGACTACGCCAACCTGATCGCAGACCACGTGGCGCAGGGTGCGCCGTGCACCGTGGCCTGCATCGAAGTGCCGCTGGCCGAGGCGAGCGCCTTCGGTGTGATGGCAATCGACCCGCAGCGGCGCATCGTGCGATTTGATGAGAAACCGGCGAACCCCGCACCGATGCCTGGCCGGGCCAGTCATGCGCTCGCCAGCATGGGCGTCTACGTCTTCAATGCCGACTACCTCTATGAGGCGCTGAAGGCCGACGCCGTGGCACAAAGTTCCAGCCGCGACTTCGGCAAGGACCTGATCCCTGCGATCGTGGCGCGCGGCGAGGCGGTGGCGCACCCCTTCGGATTGTCTTGCGTGAAGAGCAGCCCTGAGGCACCGGCTTACTGGCGCGACGTCGGCACCATCGATGCCTACTGGTCCGCCAACCTGGACCTGACCAGTATCACCCCCGATCTGGACATGTACGACCGCCAGTGGCCGATCTGGACCCACCAGGAACAGCTCCCCCCGGCCAAGTTCGTGTTCGACGACGAAGGCCGCCGCGGCATGGTGGTCGACTCGCTGGTGTCCGGCGGCTGCATCATCTCGGGCGCGTACGCCCGCCGCTCCGTGCTGTTTTCAAAGGTGCGGCTGCATTCCTATTGCCATGTCGAGGAGGCGGTGCTGCTGCCGGAGGTCGATGTGGGCCGGCACTGCCGCTTGCGCAAGGTCGTCATCGACAAAGGCTGCCGCATTCCTGAAGGCATGTCGATCGGATTCGATGCGGCCGACGATGCGCGCCGCTTTTTCCGCACCGAACAGGGCGTCGTGCTGGTGACCCGCGAGATGCTGGAGCGCCTGGCACCGGAGGGAAAACCTGCCGGGGGCCGTGGGTGAACGTTCTTTACGTCTGCACCGAGGTCTACCCGCTGCTCAAGACCGGCGGACTGGCCGACGTGAGTGCCGCGCTTTCGGCAGCGCTGCGCGATCTGGGCTGCGACGTGCGCCTGCTGTTGCCGGGATTCGCCCCGATTGCGGCCGGATTCGTGGCCGAGGGCCCCCGCCTGAAACTGTCCGCAACGGGTGGTCCCGAAATTGTCCGGACCCTGAAACCGGCACCCACGCTGCTTCCGGGGAGGCTGTCCATGACCGGGCAACCCGCCTACTTGCTGGATGCACCCGCCTTGTATCACCGCGACGGTGGTCCCTATCTGGACGCGCAGGGAAACGACTGGCCGGACAACGCCCAGCGCTTTGCCTTGCTCGCCTGGGCCGCCGCTGGGCTCGGGTGTGGGGGCGATCCGTCCTGGCGCCCCGACGTGGTCCATGCCCACGATTGGCACGCCGGCCTGGCTCCGCTCTACCTGCAGCAGCTGGCCGGATCCGGCCCGCGGCCGGCCACTGTGTTCACCGTGCACAACCTGGCCTATCAGGGCTTGTTCGGACCGGACACGATGGCGCCCCTGGGCTTGGCGCCCTCGTTGTTCCGCTTCGACGGCGTCGAGTCCCACGGCCACGTCTCGTTCATGAAAGCCGGACTGCAGTTTGCCGACGCCATCACCACCGTGAGTCCGCGTTACGCGCGCGAAATCATGACCCCCGAGCAGGGTTGCGGCCTCGATGGAGTGCTGCGCTACCGCGCCGACCAGCTCACCGGCATCCTCAACGGAGTCGACTATGCGGTCTGGAATCCGGCATCCGACCCGCTCACCCCTGCCGCGTATGACCATGACCGGCTGGCCGGCAAGGCGTTGGCCAAGCGGGACCTGCAACGCTTGCTGGGTCTGGCCGAGCGTCCCGATGCGCTGCTGTTCGGCGCCGTCACCCGCCTGAGTGAGCAAAAGGGCCTGCACCTGCTTCCCGCAGTGCTCGACGAACTGGTGGCCACCGGCGGTCAGCTGGTCGTGCTGGGCAGCGGCGATGCCGGCATCGAGGCGGCCGTCGCCGCGGCCGTGGCGCGCCATCCGGGGCAGGCCGTGCTGCGGCGGGGCTACGACGAGGCGCTGGCGCACCGCATCTTCGCGGGCGCCGACGTGGTGCTGGTGCCCTCGCGATTCGAGCCTTGCGGGCTGACGCAGCTGTACGCGCTGCGTTATGGTGCATTGCCCCTGGTCCATGGCGTGGGCGGCCTGGCGGACACGGTCATTGACGCCTCGGCGCAGGCACTGGCGGCGCAGACGGCCTGCGGCTTCGTCTTTCACGATTTCAGCCCGGACGGCCTGCGTGGAGCCATCCGCCGGGCCTTCGACCTGTACCGCCGGCCGGTGGACTGGGCCGCAGTGCAGACCCACGCCATGCGGCTGCGCTTCAACTGGCGCGATGCGGCGCAGGCCTATCTGGGCCTGTACCGCCGCCTGCGTCCGCTACCCGGCACGGGTCGTGCATGAAGGCTGACCCGCCCGATCGAGAACACGTTTCCAGCCGTTCCCCAGGAAAGCCCATGTCCAGCGTCCAGCCCTCCTTCTATTTCGACCAGCCCACCAACACCGTCGACGCGTTGCGCCGCTCGATCGCCAACCGCCTGGTGTATGCCATCGGCAAGGACGTGCGCGCGGCAACGTCCCGCGACTGGCTGTTTGCCATCCTGTATGCGGTGCGCGACCGCATCATGGACAGCTGGCGCGAGTCCGTGAACACCGCCCAGGAGCAGGACGCCAAGCGCGTCTACTACCTCTCCATGGAGTTTCTGACCGGCCGCATGCTGACCAATGCGCTGATGGCCATCGGCATCTACGACGACACCAAGATCGCCTGCGCGCAACTGGGCGCCGACTTCGACGGGCTGCTGGACATGGAAGCCGACCCCGGCCTGGGCAACGGCGGGCTGGGTCGTCTGGCCGCCTGCTTCCTGGACTCGATCGCCACGCTCGGCCTGCCGGGCATGGGCTACGGCATCCGGTACGACTACGGCATGTTCGCGCAGCGCATCGTCGACGGGCGCCAGGTCGAGGAGCCCGACGGCTGGCTGATCAACGGCAATCCTTGGGAATTCATGCGCCCGGAGCTGAGCTACACGGTGCGTTTCGGCGGGCGCCTGACGACCGAGGCCGGCAGGGTCCGGTGGGTGGACACCGATGACGTCGTGGCCACGGCCTACGACAACGGGGTTCCGGGTTACCAGCTGACCTCGGTCACCACCTTGCGCCTGTGGTCCGCCAGGGCCACCAGCGCCATCAACCTCGCAGCCTTCAACAAGGGCGACTACATCGGTGCGGTGGAGGCAAAGAACGAGTCGGAGAACGTCTCCCGGGTGCTGTACCCCGATGACAGCACCGATCACGGGCGCGAATTGCGCCTGCGTCAGGAGTTCTTCTTCGTCAGCGCCTCGCTGCAGGATCTCATGCGACGTTTCCTGAGAGACCACGGCAGCCTCGACATCCTGGCCGACAAGGTGGCGATCCACCTGAACGACACGCATCCCGCACTGGCCGTGCCCGAACTCATGCGGCTGCTGATCGACGAGCACCGCATGGACTGGGACAGCGCCTGGTCGCAATGCAGCCGTATCTTCAGCTACACCAACCACACTCTGATGCAGGAGGCGCTGGAGACCTGGCCGGTGGACCTGCTGGGCCGGCTGCTTCCGAGGCACCTGCGCATCATCTTTGACCTCAATGCGCGTTTCCTGGCCGGCCTGCACGAGAGCCATCCGGGCGAGCCTGACCTGCTGCGCCGCGTCTCGCTGATTGACGAACACGGACCACGCCGCGTGCGCATGGCGTACCTGTGCGTCCTGGCGAGCCACAAGGTCAACGGCGTATCGGCCCTGCATAGCGAGCTGATGAGCCAGACCATCTTCTCGGATTTTGCGCGCCTGTTTCCCGAGCGCTTTTGCAACAAGACCAATGGCATCACCCCGCGGCGATGGCTGGCCCAGGCCAACCGGCCCCTGTCCAAGTTGATCGACGACCGCATCGGCCCGAACTGGCGACGCCACCTGGACGAGCTGGTCGGGCTGCGTGAACTGGCCAACGAACCCGCATTCAACAATGCCGTGCGCCTGGCCAAGCAGCAGAACAAGCGCCGCCTGGCCGATTACATCTTGCGTGAACTCGCGATTCGGGTCGATCCGGACAGCCTGTTCGACGTGCAGGTCAAGCGCATGCACGAGTACAAGCGCCAGCTTCTCAATGTGCTGCATGTGGTCACACGCTACCACCAGATCCTGGCGAACCCGCAGGCCAACTGGGTGCCACGCACGGTGATCTTCGCGGGCAAGGCAGCCTCGGCCTACCGCATGGCCAAGCAGGTGATCCGCCTGATCAACGACGTCGCCGGCGTGGTCAATACGGACCCGGTCGTCGGCAACAGGCTCAAGGTCGTGTTCCTGCCGAACTACCGCGTCACGCTGGCCGAGCTCATCATCCCGGCCGCGGATCTGTCGGAGCAGATCTCCACCGCCGGCACCGAGGCCTCGGGCACCGGCAACATGAAGTTCGCCCTCAATGGCGCACTGACCATCGGAACCTGGGACGGCGCCAACATCGAGATTGCCGAGCACGTCGGTCTGGACAACATCTTCATCTTCGGCAATCGCACCGACCAGGTGGCCGAACTGCGGGCCCACGGCTACCAGCCACGCCGCTACTACGACAACAACTACGAGTTGAAGACCGCCATCGACCGCATCGCCGACGGCGCGTTTTCGCCCGAGGAGCCCCAGCGCTACCAGGACGTCACGGCGGCCCTTCTGGAATCGGACTACTACCAGCTGCTGGCTGACTACGACGACTACATCCGGACGCAGCGTCGCGTGGACGACCTTTACCGCCGTCCGTCCGAATGGGCGCGCCAGACGATCCTCAACATCGCGGCGATGGGCTCGTTCTCGTCGGACCGCACCATCCGCGAATACGCCGACGAGATCTGGGGGGTGCAACCCCTGTTCGGGAACCAGCCCGCCACCTGATCATTGCGCGGGCTGCCGCACCTGCACTACGATGGGCGCCTGCATGCCGCACAACGATTTCGCCACGCTTTTTGACTGGTTGCCGCTCGGCGCCTACCGCAGCAGCCTGCAGGGGCGCCAGGTGCGCGCCAATCCGGCGCTGGTGCGCATCAACGGCTTCGAATCCGAGGCGGAGATGCTGGCCGCCGTCGACGATATCGGCGGGCGGTGGTATGTGCAGCCGGGCCGCCGTGAGCAGTTCCGTGCGCTGCTGGAAGCCAACGGTGAGGTGCAGGATTTCGTCTCCGAGGTCTTCCGCTACAAGACCCGCGAGCGCATCTGGGTCCGTGAACACGCCCGCCTGGTCCCCGGCGCCGACGGCGAACCGATGTTCTACGAAGGCACGGTCGAAGACATCACCGAGAGCCGTCGGGCGGCGGATTCGCTGGCGATCACGCTGAAGAACATCGGCCAGGGCATCATGCGCTTCGATGCCGAAGGCCGCTGCATCTTTCACAACGAACAGGCCCTTCGCCTGCTGGACCTGCCGCCCGAGCTGATGGCGCGACAGCCCACGGCCCATGAACTGGTCTTGTGGCAACAGGCGCGCGGCGATTTTGGCGACAAGCTCGAGTTGCTGCATTCCGCCCAAGACCGCGAGTTTCTGGCGCGGATCATTCAGGCCCGCGATCCCGTCACCGCCCACCATGCGCCCACCAGCAGCTACATCCGGCGAACGCGCCAGGGCCGGACCCTGGAGATCCTCAGTCGCGCCCTGCCTGATGGCGGCTCGGTGCGCACTTACACCGATGTCACCGACTACGTGCAGACACAGGAGGCCCTGGCGCGCCAGAAGGCCATGCTGGGCGCCCTGGTCGACAACATTCCCGACCGCATCTGGCTCAAGGACGTTGATGGCGTGTACCTGCTGAGCAATCCCGCCCACCAGCGCCAGCACGGCCTCACCCAGCAACAGATCGTCGGCAGGACCGCGCAGCATCTGTTCGGCGACCGCTACGGAAACGATTACCGCGAGGCGGATCTGCAGGCCATGGCCTCCCTTGCACCCATGGTCTACGAGGACCGACTGGTCGACCGGGAGACGGGCACCGTCCAGTATTTCGAACTCGTCAAAGTGGCCATGCGCGACGAGGCGGGACACTGTACCGGCCTGCTCGGCATTGCGCGCGACATCACGGCGCGCAAGCGGGTTGAGGCCGAACTGATCGCCGCTCGCGATGCGGCCGACGCCGGCAACCGGGCCAAGGCTGATTTCCTGGCCAACATGAGCCATGAGATCCGAACCCCCATGAACGCGGTGATCGGCATGAGCGACCTGCTGCTGCAGACGCCGCTGACGGCGCAGCAGCAGGAGTTTGCCGAGATCATCCGCACCAGCGGCGAGACCTTGCTGGCGCTGATCAATGGCATCCTGGATTTTTCAAGGATCGAGTCGGGTCACCTCGAACTCGAGTGCCTGCCGATGGACCTGGTGGAATGCCTCGAAGGCGCGCTGGACGTCAATTGCGGTGCCGCACGCGACAAGGGTCTGGACCTCCTGTACTGGATCGATGACGCGGTCCCGCGCACCATTCTCGGCGACGCCACCCGGTTGCGTCAGATTTTCGTCAACCTGATCAGCAACGCGGTGAAGTTCACCGCCCGCGGCGAAGTCTGCGTCCATCTTGGCTGGCGCCAGGGTGGCGATGGCGTGCCCCTGTTGCTCGGTTCGGTCCGCGACACCGGCATCGGCATTGCCGTCGACCGGCTGGACCGGCTGTTCAAGTCGTTCAGCCAGGTGGATGCCTCGACGACGCGCCAGTTCGGCGGCACCGGCCTGGGCCTGGCCATCTGCCGGCGCCTGCTGACCCTGATGAACGGGCGAATCTGGGTCGAGTCGAGTCCCGGCGCCGGCTCCAGTTTCCATTTCGAGTTGCCGTGCCGGGCTGCGGAGCCGGCCAGCGCCGACGATGCGTCCGGCACCGCCGCCGCGCTGGCTGCGCGCCGATTGCTGCTGGTGGCCGACGAAGGCAATGCCCGGCACTTCCTTGAGCGCCAGACCCGGCGCTGGGGCATGCAGGTACTGGCCACCGCTTCATGGGGCGAGGCCATGGCCCGCCTGCAGGCGCGCGAGCCCGTGGATGCGGCAGTCATCGACCTGCAGTGGCGTGATGACGACGGCCGCAGCGGCTGCGCCCTTCTGGCAGCCATGCGCCAGCAATATCCGACCCACCGCCTTCCCTTGCTGGCCCTGACCACCGAGTCCATCGACGACCCCCGGATCCGCCGTCTGGAGCTGGACCGGGCACTCCGCAAGCCCCTGCGCTACCGGCAGCTGCAGGACGCCCTGGAAGCGACGATGCGGCCACCTGGCCCCCCCGCCCACGCACCCGCAATCCGGGCACCAGCACAGCCGCCAATGGCCCAAAGCCTGCCGCTGCGCATCCTGCTGGCCGAGGACAATGCCGTCAACCTGCGCGTGACTTCGCTGATCCTGAGCGGCCTGGGATACGACATCGAGATCGCCACCGACGGCCGGCAGGCCCTTGACCGTGTCATGGGCGCGGCGCAAGCGCTTGCCCTGGATGTCGTGCTGATGGACGTGCAGATGCCGGTCATGGACGGCCTGGATGCCACCCGGCAGATCGTTGCGCAGGTTCCGCAGGTGCGCCGCCCCTGGATCATCGCCATGACCGCCAACGCCATGGAGGGCGACCAAAGCACCTGCCTGGCCGCCGGCATGGACGACTACCTCAGCAAACCGGCCCGTGCGGCGGCCATCGCAAAGGCCCTGGAGCGTGCCCACGCGGCCCTCACGCTACGGCGCGCCGGATCGGACTGAGGCAGCCGGGGCGCCACCAGGCAGCAGGATGACCGGACGCTGGCGCGTGCAGCGCCGAGGGCGTAAAGTGCTGCCTTGAGTATCGCAACACTTTCGCCCGGCGGCCCCAACGACCATGAATGCACCCATCCACCGCGAAATCCCCGCTTCTGCCCTTCTTGACACCGGCCGCGCCCTGGCCGGGATCAGTGCCCAATGGGACGGGGACATCGTCCGCCGGCTGACCGACTACATCGCCATCCCGGCGAAATCACCCTCCTTCGACCCGGACTGGGTGGCCCATGGCCACATCGAGACCGTGGTGCGCCAAGCGGCCGACTGGGTGCTGGCCCAAAAGGTGCCAGGGCTGCAGCTGGAAATCGTGCGCCTGCAGAAACCGGACGGCTCACCGCGCACACCAGTGCTGTTCTTCGAGATCGCCGGCACCAAGCCGGGATCCGACCAGACCGCCCTGATGTACGGCCATCTGGACAAACAGCCCGAGTTCAATGGCTGGCGCAACGATCTCGGCCCCTGGACGCCCAAATATGAAGACGGCCGGCTCTATGGCCGCGGCGGCGCCGATGACGGCTACGCGGTCTACGCCGCCATTGCCGCCGTACAAGCCCTCAAGGCGCAGGATGTTCCCCACCCGCGCATCGTCGGGCTGATCGAGACCTGCGAAGAGTCGGGTTCGTACGACCTGCTGCCCTACATCGACGCACTTCGCGCACCAGGCAACAACCGCCTGGGCGACGTCGGCCTCGTGGTCTGCCTGGACTCGGGCGCCGGCAACTACGACCAGCTCTGGCTGACCACCAGCCTGCGCGGCATGGCCAGCGGCACCCTCAAGGTGGAAATCCTCACCGAGGGCATCCATTCGGGCGACGCCTCGGGCCTGGTTCCCTCGAGCTTTCGCATCATGCGCCAGGTGCTGGACCGGCTGGAAGACAGCGCCACCGGCCGCCTGCTGCCCGCCAGTTTTCACTGCGAAGTGCCTGCCAATCGGCTGGCCCAGGCGCAGGCCACGGCGGCCATCCTCGGCGAGGAGGTCTACAAGCGCTTCCCCTGGGCCCATTACGACTGCGGCGGCTCCACGACGTTTGCGCTGCCCACCACCACCGACCCGCTGCAGGCTCTGCTCAACCGCACCTGGCTGCCCACGCTCTCGGTCACCGGCGCGGAAGGATTCCCGTCCATCCAGGATGCCGGCAACGTACTGCGCCCCTGGACAGCCTTCAAGCTGAGCCTGCGCCTGCCCCCGCTGGTGGACGCTGCGGCGGCCGTGCAGGAGCTGAAGGCGCTGCTGGAAGACAACGCGCCCTACCAGGCGAAAGTCACGTTCGACAGCGGTGGCGGCGCCACCGGCTGGAATGCGCCGGCGGCCACGCCGTGGTTCGAGACCGCCCTGAACGAGGCCAGTCAGGCCCATTTCGGGGCACCCTGTGGCTACATCGGACAGGGCGGCACGATTCCGTTGATGAACATGCTCAGCGAGGGTTTCCCCAAGGCGCAGATGATGGTCTGCGGCGTGCTCGGCCCGCGCAGCAACGCGCACGGTCCCAATGAGTTCCTGCACGTGCCCTACGCGCGCAAGCTCACCACTGCCGTGGCCCAGGTCCTGGCGCGGATGCCCTGAGACAGCCTCTGTTTCGCACGCACGCCCGCCCATGCCGGACTCCACCCTGCGCTCCTTCACGGCCCACGACGGCAGCAACCTGGCCGTAGTGGACTGGCCGCTGCCGTCGGGCGCACCCTCGCGCGGCCTGGTGGTCATCGTGCACGGCCTGGGTGAACATGCCGGGCGCTACGACCACGTCGCCGAACGCCTCAACAGCTGGGGCTTTGCGGTGCGCAGCTACGACCAGCACGGCCACGGTGAATCCGACGGCAAGCCCGGTGCGCTGCCAAGCGACACCTTCCTGCTGGACAACCTGGCCGAGCTGCTGGACACCTCGCGCCGGCGCATGGACCCGCGCCTGCCCCTGGTCCTGATGGGCCACAGCCTGGGCGGACTGGTCGCGGCCCGGCTGGTGTCGTTGAACCTGCGCCAGGTCGATGGGCTGGTGCTGTCGTCACCGGCGCTCGACGCGGGGATGAACGCCTTCCAGAAGCTGCTGGTCAGTGTGCTGCCGCGACTGGCGCCCGACCTGCGCGTCGGCAACGGACTCAACGCCCAGTACCTGTCCCACGATGCGGGTGTGGTGCAGGCCTACCGCGACGACCCGATGGTGCATGACCGCATCAGCGCCCGCCTCGCGCGCTTCATCGCCGACGCGGGTCCGGCCGTGCTGGCCAGCGCCCCGCAGTGGCGGGTGCCCACGCTGCTGCTCTACGCGGGCGCCGACCATCTGGTGAACCCCGAAGGCAGCCGCGCGTTTGCTGCCGCCGCGCCGCCTGGCGTGGTGAGCGCGCACTGCTTCGAGGGCCTCTATCACGAGATCTTCAATGAGGTCGACCGCGAAGCCGTGTTCGAGCGGCTCAAAGGCTGGCTCGACGCCCGTTTTTGATGTAAATCGGCATCACCCCAGCGTCAACTGGTCATATTTAGCTACTATTTTTGAAGCATCCCGCCCAGCATGCCGAACAGGTCACCGGCATTGCCGAAGCCCCCCTCGGGCGCTTCGCCCTGTTGTGCATTCAAGACCGAGCCCAACACCGAATCCAGCAAGCCCATGAGAGTTCCCTTGGTTAAGAAGTCTGCCCATTCTGGGTGGCCCGCTGCATGAGCGCAAGCCATACCAACGCGACGCCGGTGAGGGCCACGGGCAGCAGCGAGCCGAGATTGAGCAGCGCCCAGCCCTGCGTTGTGACCAGCGCGCCCGAGGCAAACGAGGTGAAGGCCATGGTGCCGAACACGCAGAAATTGATAGCGGCCTGCGCGCGGTCTTTTTCCTCAGGTCTGTAGGCGCGCAGCGACAGCGTGGTGCTGCCGGTGAACAGGAAGTTCCAGCCCACCCCCAACAAGAACAGCGCAGCAATGAACTGGTGCAGTTCCACACCCGACAGCGCCACCCCGATGCAGGCCAGGTTCAGCGCCACGCCGACGCCCATGACGGGCAGCGTGCCGAACCGGCGGATCAGGTGGCCCGTAAAGAAGCCGGGTGCGAACATGCCGATCACGTGCCACTCCAGCACCAGCGCGGCGTCGGCAAAAGGGAAGCCGCAGACCTGCATCGCCAGCGGCGTGGCGGCCATCAGCAGGTTCATCACACCGTAGCTCAAGGCGGCGCTGACCGCCGCCACGACGAACACCGGCTGGCGCATGATCTGCGACAGGGGGCGGCCTGCCGGCGCACCGGCCGCCCGTGGCGGCACCGGTGGAAACTGCACGAACGCCATCAGGGCCATCGCCAGCAACGCCACCACGGCCAGGCTCAGGTAGGCACCGGCGAAAGGCGCCTCGGTCAGCCCCCGCGTGCGCGCGGCCAGGTTCGGGCCGATCACTGCTCCAATCAAGCCCCCGGCCATCACCAGCGAAACTGCCTTCTCGCGAAACGCCGGCACCGACAGCTCAGCCGCCGCGAAACGGTAGAGCTGCCCATTGGCGCTGTAGTAGCCCGCCACCACCGTCGCGGTGCACAGCAACCAGTAGTTGCGGCTCCAGGCGGCATAAGCGCACAGCAGCGCGGACAGCAGGGCCACCAGCAGCCCCAGCTGGAACGAGATGCGCCGCCCGTAGCGGGACTGGGTCTTCGCCACAAGACTGGTCGAAATCGCCCCTCCGACGACATACCCCATCACCGGCAGCGTCGCCATCCAGCCCAGCGGCGCCAGGCTCAGGCCGACCAGTCCGTTGATGGCGATGAACACCACGTTGTTGGTCAGGAACAGGCCCTGACACAAGGCGAGCAGAATGAGGTTGCGGTTCATCAGTGGCAGTTTATAGAACCCGCCCTTGAGCCGCTGTCGCCCGTGCAGCGGATGCGGCGAAGGTGCAAGCACACGGCGGTGCCCGCTGAGCGTTTTTTCAGGCACAGTCCGGTCCATGATCACTACGACACACCCGCGCCGCATCATTGTCGCCATCTCCGGAGCCAGCGGCGCGGTCTATGGACTGCGCCTGCTGCAGTTGTTGCGTGAAATGTCCGGCGTCGAAACCCACCTGACCGTTTCCGATTCGGGCTGGCTGAACCTGCAGCACGAAGCGGGGCTGGACCGCGCGGCGGTGGCCACGCTGGCGCACCGGCTGCACGACGTGCGTGACGTGGGCGCGGCCATTGCCAGCGGTTCGTTCCAGAGCCACGCCATGGTCATCGCACCGTGTTCCATGCGCACGCTGGCGGCGGTGGCGCACGGGCTTGCGGACAACCTGATCACCCGCGCCGCCGATGTGATGCTCAAGGAGCGGCGCCGCCTGGTGCTGATGGCGCGCGAAACCCCGCTGAACCTGGCGCACCTGCGCAACATGGTGAGCGTCACGGAGATGGGTGCGATCGTCTTTCCGCCGGTGCCGGCCTTCTACCAACGCCCGCAGACCGTGGACGAGATCGTGGACCACACCGTGGCCCGCGTCATCGACCTGCTGGACCTGCCGAACCTGCCGCAGACGCTGGCGCCGCGCTGGGACGGGCTGGACACGGCCGGCGGAGATTGAACATGGCCTACCAAGACCTGCGTGATTTCATGGTCCAACTGGAAGCGGCGGGCGAACTGCGACGGGTGACCGTGCCCGTATCACCGGTTCTGGAGATGACCGCCCTGTGCGACCGCGCCCTGCGTGCGAACGGCCCGGCCCTGCTGTTCGAGCAGCCCACCGGCCACACGATGCCGGTGCTGGGCAACCTGTTCGGCACCACGGCCCGGGTGGCGCGCGCCATGGGCGTGGCCGATGTGCGGGAGCTGCGGACCTTCGGCGAGCTGCTGGCCAACCTCAAGGAGCCCGAGGCGCCCAAAGGCTTCAAGGACATGCTGGGCCTGGGCGGGCTGCTCAAGACGCTGTGGCACATGACGCCCAAGGTAGTCGGCTCGGCCCCCTGCCAGGAGGTGGTGTGGGAAGGCGCGGACGTGGACCTGGCGCGCCTGCCGGTGCAACACTGCTGGCCGGGCGACGTGGCGCCGCTGATCACCTGGGGCCTCGTCATCACGCGCGGACCGAACAAGTCGCGCCAGAACCTCGGCATCTACCGCCAGCAGGTGCTGTCACGCAACCAGCTCATCATGCGCTGGCTGGCGCACCGCGGCGGCGCGCAGGACTTCCGCGAGCACGGCATGGCCCATCCGGGCGCGCCCTATCCGGTAGCGGTGGCGATCGGCGCCGACCCGGCCACCATCCTGGGCGCGGTCACGCCGGTACCCGACAGCCTGTCCGAATACCAGTTCGCCGGCCTGCTGCGCGGCAGCCGCACCGAGGTGGTCGCCGCGCTGGGCAGCACGCTGCAGGTGCCAGCCTCGGCGGAGATCGTGCTCGAAGGCAGCATCCGGCCCGACGCCACACACAAG
This sequence comes from Candidatus Skiveiella danica, assembly GCF_022705245.1. NCBI lineage: Bacteria > Pseudomonadati > Pseudomonadota > Betaproteobacteria > Burkholderiales > Comamonadaceae > Candidatus Skiveiella > Candidatus Skiveiella danica. The sequence continues at coordinate 58,631 of NZ_JAKJEW010000002.1, forward strand.
AGCGGCTACGAGCACGCCATGGAAGGCCCGTTCGGCGACCACACCGGCTACTACAACGAGCAGGCCGAGTTCCCGGTGTTCACCGTCGACCGCATCACCCTGCGCCGCGACCCGATCTACCACTCCACCTACACCGGCAAGCCACCCGACGAGCCGGCGGTGCTGGCGCTGGCCATGAACGAGCTGTTTGTGCCGCTGCTGCAGCGCCAGTTTCCCGAGGTGACCGACTTCTACCTGCCGCCCGAGGGCTGCAGCTACCGGATGGCCCTGGTGCGGATCAAGAAGGCCTACCCAGGCCATGCACGGCGCGTGATGATGGGCGTGTGGAGCCACCTGCGCCAGTTCATGTACACCAAGTTCATCGTGGTGGTCGACGAGGACGTGGACATCCGCGACTGGCGCGAAGTCATCTGGGCCATCACCACCCGCGTCGACCCGGTGCGCGACACCATGATGGTGGAGAACACCCCCATCGACTACCTCGACTTCGCCTCCCCGGTGAGCGGCCTGGGCAGCAAGATGGGCCTGGACGCCACGAGCAAGTGGCCGGGCGAGACCACGCGTGAATGGGGCCGTCCACTGACCATGAGCCCCGAGGTGCTGGTGCGCGTGGCACCGATCTGGGACGAACTGGGACTGTGATCAGCCCAGCGTCAGCGCTGCCAGCACCGCCAGCGGTGCGGTTTCGGCGCGCAGCACCCGCGGCCCCAGCGTGACCGGCACAAACCCCGCGGCCAGCGCTGCGGCTTCTTCCGCCGGCGCCAGCCCGCCCTCGGGACCGGACAGCAGCCAGACCGCGCCGCTGTCGGGCACGGCTTCCCGAAGCGGACGGGCGTCGGGATGCAGGGACAGCAGCAGGCGCGTGCCCGGTTCCCGGCCGTCCTGCGCGGGCCGGTCGTGGGCGGCCAGCCAGTCGGCCAGGCTCAGCGCCTCGTGCACCGGTGGCACCTGGTTGCGACCGCATTGCTCACAAGCCGCCACGGCCACCGCCTGCCAGTGCGCGCGTTTCTTGTCGCCGCGCTCGCCCTTGAGCTTGAGCACGCTGCGCTCGCTCAGCAGCGGCGTGAGGCTGGCCGCGCCGAGCTCAGACGCTTTTTCCACCAGCCAGTCCATGCGCTCATTGGCGGTGATACCAGCCAGCAGGTGCACCGCGCGCGGCGCTTCGCGCTCGACGCCCTTATGGGCTCCGACCAGCACCTGGACATCGGAGCGGCCCATGCGGGTGACGGTCGCGTCGAATTCCCCGCCGGGTCCGTCTGGTCCGCCGTTGAACAGCGTGATCACCGCACCCGGCTGCAGGCGCAGCACCTGCACATGGCGCGCGGCCCCCGGCGGCAGGTCGATGATCTCGCCGCAGGTCAGCGGCACGGGGCAGTGGAAGCGCGGCATGGCTCTTGGAAAGTCACAAAACAATAGCTGAATAGAACCACGCGACGTTGGGAAATAGCCATTTCTTCTCTAAACCCGACCGAAAGCATATCCGGAGACCGCCGTGGTGCCCTCCACCTCGTCGATCAGGCGCAGCAACGGCCCGAGTGCGCGGTAGCGGCTGGCCGTGGCGCGGATGTAGCCGATGAAGCGCGGCGCGTCCGCCAGGTAGCGGGGCTTGCCGTCGCGCAGGGTCAGGCGCGCGAAGATGCCGGCCACCTTGAGATGGCGCTGCAGGCCCATCCATTCCACCGCGCGGTAGAACGCGCCGAAGTCGCTGTGCCAGTCCTCGAAGTCCATCAGTCCGGCCTTGCGCGCCTTTTCCCAATAGCGGACCGTCACATCGAGCACGAAATCCTCCTCCCAGGTCAGGAAGGCGTCGCGCATCAGGCTGGCGATGTCGTAGGTGACGGGGCCATACACGGCATCCTGGAAGTCCAGCACGCCAAGTTGCGTCGCCGGAGTCTGTCCGGGCACCGCCGGGATCATCAGATTGCGCGGCATGAAGTCGCGGTGCACAAAGACTTTCGGGGCGGCCAGGTTGCGCGCAACGATCAGGTCGAAGGCCTTGTCCAGTGTTTCGCGCTGTTTGCCCTCCAAAGCCACGCCTTTGTGCTGCGTGAGGTACCAGTCGGGAAACAGCGCCAGCTCCCGGCGCAGCAGCGCCTCGTCGTACGGCGGCAGTACGCCGGGGCGGGAGGCGCGCTGCCAGGCGATCAGCGCGTCCGTGGCTTGCGCGTACCAGGGTGCGTTGGCCTCCGGGCGGTCCGGATCGATCACGCCCATCATCGTCTGTGTGCCCAGGTCGCTGAGCAGCATGAAGCCCTGCGGCTCGTCCCAGGCCAGGATGCGCGGCACCTTGAGTCCGGCGGCTTCCATCAGCCGGCCCACGTGCACGAAAGGCGTGCAGTTTTCCTGCGCGGGTGGCGCGTCCATGATGATGCAACTGCCCGCTCCGCCTACCCGGTCCACCCGGAAGTAGCGCCGAAAGCTCGCATCGGCCGAGGCCACGCGCACCGTATCGGGCACCAGCCCGTGCATCGGGGCCTCGCGCGCCAGCCACTCATGAAAGGCCCCGGCGCGTGCGGGATCGGCCCAGACGGGTGCGGGGGGTTGCGGCGATGCGGCCACGCTCGGGTCAGGTAGATGTTTGCTCATGGATAATCCATTCTACAAATCCAACCCCGCCAAGCCCCGCCCGACCTGTCCGCCATCCGACCGAGAGCCGGCCCTTCCCGTTTGACGACTGCCCCCTTGCCGCCCTCGATGAAGCCCCCGAAGCCAAGATCGCCCTGCCGACGGACCCCTGTGGCCGTCCTGGTGGCCGGCTTGCTGGAGGGCGTGGCCTGGGCTCAGGGCGCCGACGTCGATGCGATGAAGCTGCGCCGCACACCGCTGCTGGAAGAAAGAATCCCCAGCCTGGTGCGCCGGGACATGCCCACCTTTCTGTCCGGCGATAGCCTGAACGGCCAGATCGATGAGCGGGTGGTCATCGAAGGCCAGGCCGAGTTGCGCAACCGCTCCACCGTGCTGCGTGGCGACTGGCTGCAATACACCCTGCCTGACGACACCGCGCGGGCGCGCGGAAACGTGCGCATCAATCGCGAAGGCAACGTGTACCAGGCGCCCGAGGCCGAACTGGAGGTCGAAGCTTTCCGCGGGTATCTGACAAAGCCAACCTTCGACCTGCTTCGCAACGGCGCACAGGGTGATGCCGAGCGCATGGACTTCCTGGACGACAAGCACGCCATCCTGCACAACGCCCGCTACAGCACCTGCAGGCGGGACGGAGGCCCGGAATGGCTGCCGGACTGGGTGCTCAAGGCCCAGCGCATCAACATCGACAACGAGGATGAAACGGGCGTTGCCGAAGGCGCGACGCTGCGCTTCATGGACATCCCGATCCTGCCCATTCCGGAGATCAGCTTTCCCCTGAGCAGCAAGCGCAAGTCCGGCTTTCTCACGCCGATCATCGGGCTGGGCAACGTCAACGGTGTCGAGGTCTCTCAGCCGTACTACCTGAACCTGGCGCCAAACCGCGATGCCACGGTGTGGGGCACGCTGATGTCAAAGCGAGGCGTCGACCTGGCCGGTGAATTCCGCTACCTGGAGGCACCCTACCAGGGCCAGATCTGGGGCAACTACATGCCCTGGGACCGCCTGCGCGACGAAAAACGCTGGGGGTTTGCGGCCGTTCACAACGGCACCCTGCCCGGCGGCATGGGACTGAACCTCAACCTGAACCGGGTCAGCGATGACAACTACTGGAAAGACTTCACCCGGGTCAGCACCTCGCTGACCACGCGCCTGTTGCCGAGCGATGCCAACCTCACTTGGAGCCAGGGCGGGTTTTCGGCCGCCGCACGCGCTCTGTACTGGCAGACGCTGCAGGACAGCTCCGCACCGATCACGCCGCCGTACAACCGCATGCCACAGCTGACCGCGCGCTACGGTGGCAGTGCCGGCGCCGGGTTCGACTACAGCGTCAACGCCGACTACACGAAGTTTGAGTCGGTGCCCTCGTTGACCGGTCAGCCCAATGGCCAGCGGGCTTTCGTCGCTGCGCAAGTGAGCCGGCCCTGGATTCAGCCGGGCGCGTTCGTCACGCCGAAACTGATGCTTCAAGCGACCAACTACGCCTTCGACGGCAACTTGAGCAACGGCGACGCGCGGGCCAACGTGACCGTTCCGACGGTCAGCCTGGACAGCGGCCTGATCTTCGAGCGCGACACCAGCTATTTCGGCCGCGACCTGCGCCAGACGCTGGAGCCGCGCGCCTTCTATGTCTATACGCCGTATCGCAACCAGAACTACCTGCCGAATTACGACACGACCAGCTTCGACTACAACTTCACCACCATCTACCAGGAAAACTCCTATGCCGGCAACGACCGCATCGCCGACAACAACCTGCTGACCCTGGGCCTGTCGACCCGGCTGCTGGATCCGGCCACCGGCGCCCAGGCCGCGCAGTTAGGCATTGCCAACCGGCTGCGTTTTTCCGCCCAACAGGTCACATTGCCCGGGCAGGCGCCGGTGCCCACCGGGTGGAGCGACATCCTGGTGGGTGGGATCGTCAACTGGGACCCGCGCTGGAGCGCGCGCGCGTTCATCGAGTTCGACGCCAAGACGGCCAGTTCGGTGCGCACGACCGTGGGCGGGACCTACAATCCGGGCAATTACCGGGTATTCAATGCGGCGTACCGGTTGCAGGCGGGTACCAGCGAAACACTGGATGTCGGCTGGCAGTGGCCGATCAACGATCTGTGGGGCGACACAGGCCTGGAACTGGGCAAAGGCAAAGGGCAGGGCCCGGGCCGCTGGTACACCGTGGGACGCATGAGCTACAGCCTGATGAATCGCCAGCTGACGGACGCGTTGCTCGGGTTTGAATACGACGCCGGTTGCTGGCTCACGCGCATCGTGGTCAGCCGCCTGCAGACCAGCACCTCGTCGGCCAACACGAACATCACCATGCAGCTTGAACTCGTTGGTTTTTCGCGCCTCGGAACCAGTCCGCTCAAAACCCTTCGGGACCATATCTCGCGCTACCAGTACCTACGGGATCAAACCACCACCCCCAGCCGCTTCAGCAACTATGACTAAGAAACAACCGGGCCTTCTTGCCATGACCGTACCGACCCGCAAAATCGGACAGGGCGTCCTGGCGAGCGCGTTGCTGGTGACCGCGTTGCTGCCGGCGACCGCGACGGCACAAGGCCTGCGCCCGTCGGGCAGCCTGGGGGCCAGCGGGTTGGGTTCCTCCGGCCTGGGCAGCAGCCTGAACGCGCGGCCCGCCAGCACCGGACCCCGCCAGGCGGACTTCATCGTGGTCGTGGTCAACAGCGAACCCATCACCAACAACGAGGTCCTGGCCAAGCTGGTCCGCACCGAGCAGCAGCTCGCCCAGCAGGGTGGCGCGCTGCCGCCGCGTGACGTGCTCGCGCGCCAGGTGCTGGAACGCATGATCAACGAGAAGTCCCAGGTGCAGCTCGCCCGCGAGGCCGGCATCAAGGTGGACGACGCCGCGGTGGATCAGGCCGAGCTTGCGATTGCCAGCCAGAACCAGATCACCGTGACGGAGTTGCGCCGTCGCTTGACCCAGGACGGAATGTCGGTCAGCCAGTTTCGGGAAGACCTGCGCGACCAGATCCTGCTGACCAAGGTGCGCGAGCGCGAACTGGAAGCCAAGGCCCGCGTCACCGAGGTCGACATCGACCAGTTCATCCTGGAAAAGCAGGGCGGCGCCGACCAGGCCAATGCCGAAATTGACCTGGGCATGGTGCTGGTGGCGGTTCCGGAGAATGCGGAGCCGTCCCAGGTCGCCACGCTGCAGGCCCGCGCGGAAAGCATCGCGAAGCGCGCCCGCGCCGGCGAGGATTTCACCGCGCTGGTCAAGGAGTTCTCCGACGCCCCCGACCGCGCCCGCAACGCCGGCCAGCTGGGCCTGCGCGCGGCGGACCGGTACCCCGCCCTTTTCGTGGAGGCCACCCGCGGGCTTCCCAAGGGCGGTGTCTCCGAGCCGGTGCGCTCCGGTGCGGGCTTCCATGTACTGAAAGTGCTGGAGCGTCGCCAGGGCAGCCTGCCCGCGATGACCGTCACCCAAAGCCGTGCCCGGCACATCCTGTTGCGCCCCAGCGCCCAACTGAGCGAGTCGGCAGCGACCGAGCGTCTCGCGGACTTCCGGCGCCGGATCGTGGCTGGCCAGGCCGATTTCGCCACCTTGGCCCGCGAGAATTCCCAGGACGGCAGTGCCCGCGAGGGAGGCGATCTGGGCTGGGTCAGCCCTGGACAGTTCGTGCCTGAGTTCGAAGAGGCCATGAACAAGCTGGCGCCCGGTCAGATCAGTCCGCCCGTGGTTTCGCGCTTCGGTGTCCACCTGATCCAGCTGACCGAACGGCGTGAAAGCCAACTCAGCCCGCGCGAGCAGCGCGAGATCGTGCGCGGCCTGGTGCGGGAAAAGAAGATGGAAGAAGCCTACCTGACCTGGGCCCAGGACGTGCGCGCCCGCGCCTATGTCGAGTTCCGCGAGCCGCCGCAGTGAAGGTATTGGCCCCCACGCTTGGCACTGCGTGTGCTTCGCGCCTTGCAGGCCGCGGAGCCGCCAGAGGCAGCTCCTCTTCAGGCTGTCCAAGCCCGCGCGGGCGAGCTTGGAGCCGCAGCCTTCAGCCCCCCAAGGGGGCTCGCCCTGCTTGGGGTGGCCGGGCGGCAGCCTGATGAAACACATTCCGCGCAAGCGCTTCGGCCAGCATTTCCTGACCGACAGCGGCATCATCGATGCCATCGTCCGCGCCATTGATCCCCGGCCGGGGCAGGCCATGGTGGAAATCGGGCCCGGCCTGGCCGCACTGACTCAGCCCCTGGTCGAGCGTCTGGGGCACTTGACGGTGATCGAGCTCGACCGCGACCTGGCGGCCCGGCTGCGCGCCCACCCGCAGCTTTCCGTGATCGAGTCCGACGTCCTGAAGGTGGACTTCTCCAGCATCGAGCGGCCGTCGGGCGCTACAAAGCTCAGAGTCGTCGGGAACCTGCCCTACAACATCTCCACGCCCATCCTGTTTCACTTGCTGCGGCATGTGGACATGATCGAGGACCAGCACTTCATGCTCCAGAAGGAAGTCATCGACCGCATGGTGGCACAGCCGGGTACCAGCGACTACAGCCGGCTCTCGGTGATGCTGCAGTGGCGCTATGACATGGAAAACGTGCTGTTCGTGCCGCCGGAAAGCTTCGATCCGCCCCCGCGCGTGGACAGTGCCGTGGTGCGGATGGTGCCGCACGCCGCGCCGGCACAGGTGGATGTGGCGCGCCTGAGCGAGATCGTGCAGGTGGCCTTCAGCCAGCGCCGCAAACTGCTGCGGCACACCCTTGGCCGCTGGCTCGACGCCCAAGGCTTGAGCGGACGCTTTGACGTGCAGCGGCGCGCGGAAGAGGTGCCCGTGGCCGAGTATGTGGCCTTGGCCCTGGCCACACCGGCGTAGGTCCGCCGGCAACGGGCCCATCGCGAGCCGGCCAAATAAAAAGCCCGCCATCCGGGCGGGCTTCAGACACAGGCCAATTCCTCGGCCAACCTGGCGAATGAATCAGGTTCCCGGCCGCTCAGGCGGCCGTGAGCCAGTAACCCGCATTGAAGGGGCTGCTCATGCGCAGCGCCTGCGGTGTGATGTCCACCAGCAGGCTGGTGGGCATTTTTTCTCCGTTTTCGGTCATCAGTTCGATGCCCTCGGCTGGGCCGCTGGCGGCCTCGCCCTTTGCCTCGTTAGCCCGTTCCGCTTGGCTGGTTTGTGCGGAACGGGCTACAGAAAAGAATAGAAGCACCTAAACGGGACTTTTCGCTCGCCCCAGTAGTCGGCGGCATCCCGGAAGATGTCGAGCAGCTGCTCGCGCGCTTCCTTGTCGAACTTGCCGTTGGCCGGTACCTGCTCCAGCACCACGATGAAGCCCGGCTGGGGGCCCGACTTGTGCAACGGGTCCGTCATCGAGTCGTACAAGGCGTCGAAATTCTTGCCGAAGTGGGCTGGAAACGTGAATTGCTGGGCGATGAGGTCCAGCACGTCCTGCTTGCTCTGGGCAGACGACAGGTTGGCGTATAAAAAGTGATGACCCAGCCCCTGTGCGGCCTCCTGCAGGTCGCTCACGCGGAAGGCGCGAATCGACTGCACGATATTGGTTCTCACGTTACGAAGTGGCGTATCCATCTCCGCTGCTCTTTCTTAATAGTCAATAAAACTGGTTGCGACCCTGGGGGCCGGACTTCTCGGAACTCAACACCCTCATTCGACAATCCGCCGGAAACTGGCGTAATGGTCGCCGGTGTAATAACAGGCATCCGGTGTGCGCGGTTGACCGCCACACACGATGCGTCGCGCTCCCCGATTTCGCGAACCCGGCGTTTTCACCGTGTATTCCAGGTAATAGCCGCGCTGTTTGGCGGGCAGCAGGCGCTCCCGATTCCCGAACACCGTGCCGTCCTTCTCATAAGGAAACGGCCCGCCATCCCGGATCAGCTGAAGCGTCTGGCGACCCTGCGCAGGCAGTTCCGCCACGGCAATGACCGCAACGGCATCTGCCGACGTTGACTGCCGGGCATGCACCAAAACAGGGCTTGCCAGACTGCCCAACAGCAGGCCACCTGCGAGCAATAGCTTGTACTTGTGGACGAATGCAGCTCGCAACATGGAAATACACTTGGTGAGAACTCCGGGTAAACCCCGAAATTTCAGGCCGTAGTGTGACCGAACCACGCAGAAAAAGCAAGCGGATGCCCAAAAAATGGGCATTTCATTCAGAAACGCGCCTGCAGTAAGTTAGTGCTTGCTAATTGGCTGGGCCTCAACGTGCCACATTGGCGTCCGCCACCGTCAATGCCGTCATGTTCACGATGCGCCGCACCGTGGTGCTGGCGGTGAGGATGTGCACCGGTTTCGCGGCCCCGAGCAGCACCGGCCCGATGGCGATATTGCCACCCGCGGCAGTCTTGAGCAGGTTGTAGGAGATGTTGGCCGCGTCGATATTGGGCAGCACCAGCAAATTGGCGTCGCCCATCAGGGTGCTGTTGGGCATCAGGGCCTGGCGCGCCGCGCCGTCCAGGGCCACATCGCCGTGCATCTCCCCGTCCACTTCCAGCCAGGGGGCCTGGGCTTTCAGCAACTCCAGCACGCGGCGCATCTTCAGCGCGCTCGGTTGGCTGGATGAGCCGAAGTTGGAATGCGACAACAGGGCTGCCTTGGGCCGCAGGCCAAAGCGCATCATTTCCTCGGCGGCCAGCATCGTGATCTCGGCCAGTTGTTCGGCGCTGGGGTCGTAATTGATATGCGTGTCCACCAGGAACACCTGGCGACCCGGCAGCATCAGGCCGTTCATCGCCGCATAGGTGTGCACGCCCGTTCGCTTGCCAATGACCTGATCGATGTATTCCAGATGCAGTCCGGTGCTGCCCCAGGTGCCGCAGATCAGGCCATCGACCTCGCCCTTGTGCAGCAGCATCGCGCCGATCAGCGACAGGCGCCGGCGCATTTCGATCTTGGCCATCTGCTCGGTGATGCCCTTGCGCTCGGTCATGCGGTGATAGGTCTGCCAGAAGTCGCGGTAGCGCGGGTCCAGCTCGACGTTGACCACATCGTAGTCCAGCTCCTCCTTCAGGCGCAGGCCGAATTTCTCGATGCGCTTGGCGATCACGGCCGGGCGCCCGATCAAGGTCGGGCGGGCCACGCCTTCGTCCACCACGATCTGGGCCGCGCGCAGCACGCGCTCTTCCTCGCCTTCGGCATAGGCGACGCGCTTCTTCTGCGCGCGCTTGGCCGCCAGAAAAATCGGTTTCATCATCGTGCCGGAGGCATACACAAAACTCTGCAGCCGCTGTCGGTAGGCGTCCATGTCGGCGATCGGGCGCAGGGCCACGCCGCTGTCCGCCGCGGCCTTGGCCACGGCCGGCGCGATCTTCATCATGAGGCGAGGATCAAACGGCTTCGGAATCAGGTATTCCGGGCCAAACGCCAGCTGCTGGCCCGCATAGGCCACCGCCACCACCTCGCTCTGCTCGGCCTGCGCCAGCTCGGCGATCGCGTGCACGGCCGCCAATTCCATCTCCAGCGTGATGGTGGAGGCTCCGGCGTCCAGCGCGCCGCGGAAGATGTAGGGGAAACACAGGACATTGTTGACCTGGTTCGGGAAATCGGTGCGCCCGGTGGCCATGATGGCGTCATCGCGCACGGCCTTGACGAGGTCGGGCATGATTTCCGGCGTGGGATTCGCCAGCGCAAAGATCAGCGGCCGCTCGGCCATGCCGCGCACCATGTCCTGCTTGAGCACGCCGCCGGCGGAAAGGCCCAGGAACACATCCGCGCCCTGGATCACTTCGGCCAGCGTGCGGGCCTCGGTCTTCTGCGCGAACTGGATCTTGTCCTCGTCCATCAACTCGGTGCGGCCCTCGTAGACCACGCCGGCAAGATCCGTCACCCAGATGGCTTCGCGCGGGATGCCCAGCTTGACCAGCAGGCCCAGGCAGGCCAGCGCGGCGGCGCCAGCACCGGAGGTCACCAGCTTGATCTTTTTCGGGTCCTTGCCAGCGACCTTCAGGCCATTGAGGATGGCGGCGCCCACCACGATGGCGGTGCCGTGCTGGTCGTCATGGAAGACCGGGATCTTCATGCGCTCGCGCAGCTTGCGTTCGACGTAGAAGCAGTCGGGCGCCTTGATGTCTTCCAGGTTGATGCCGCCGAAGGTGGGCTCCAGCGCGGCGATGATCTCCACCAGCTTGTCCGGGTCTTTCTCGTTGATCTCGATGTCGAACACATCGATGCCCGAGAACTTCTTGAACAGAACGCCCTTGCCTTCCATCACCGGCTTGCTCGCCAGCGGGCCGATGTCGCCCAGCCCCAGCACGGCCGTGCCGTTGGTCACCACGCCGACCAGATTACCGCGGCTGGTGTATTTGAATGCGGTGGAGGGGTCGCGGGCGATTTCCTCGCATGGCGCGGCCACACCGGGCGAGTACGCGAGCGCCAGGTCGTGCTGGTTGACCAACTGCTTGGTGGCCGCGATGGAGATCTTCCCGGGGGTGGGAAACTCGTGGTATTCGAGAGCAGCGCGGCGCAACTGGGCGCGTTTTTCTTCGGCTTTTTCGTTTTCGGCGGGCATTCTTGTCTCCTGCGCAGGTGGGTCCGGGGTGGCCGGGCCGCCTGTCTTGTCGGGTTGGGGTGGCCGATTGTAGTGCCCGTCAGGGGAAAACCCTAGTAAGTGAATCTGCGTAAGCGGGTGCTCCGCTTTTGACTTTTTTCGCTGGAATGCAGCCACGCCGGGCGATCCGATCGATCGCTCCGATCGCGAATGACGCTATCTTTTTCATAGCACAAACCGACGTTTCCACGCTGGGCTATGGCCAAAATCGTCAGTTTTTCGGCGCCAACACCGCCATCGTGATGCGCGAGACGCAGGTCAGTTCGCCGGCGTCATTGGTCAACTCAATCTGCCAGACCTGGGTGGTGCGGCCCACGTGGACCGGCCTTGCAATGCCGGTGACCCAGCCGCTGGTGGCACCACGCAGGTGGTTGGCGTTGATGTCCAGGCCGACGGCACGGTAACCCTCAGGCAAGGTAAACGCGGCGCCGCAGGATCCCAGGGTTTCGGCCAGCACCACGCTCACGCCGCCGTGCAGCAGGCCGTAGGGCTGGCGGGTGTGGGTGTTGACCGGCACGCGGGCGCGAATGAAATCTTCGCCGACTTCCAGGAATTCAATGCCCAGGCGGGCCACCGCGGTGTCGACGTGGATGGCGTGAAGGACGTCGATCGAGACGGCTTGTTTCCAAAGGGACATGGGAGCGCTTCCAGTTTTCATGAAAGCGCCATTGTCCCAGCCCCGCGCCCGCCGATGACCGCGAACGGCCGGCGCTGAGGCTGTCAGGCCGCCATCATGCTGCCGGTCTTCAGGTAGCCTGAGTGCCAGCCCAGCGCGTCGTCCAGCAGGTGCGGCGTGTGCTGGCCCAGGGACTCGCGCTGCGCACGCTCCATGTAATCCAGCAGCGCGGGCCGGTAGTCCGGGTGCGCACAGCGCTCCACGATCAGGCGCGCGCGCTGGGTCGGCGACAGGCCGCGCAGGTCAGCCAGACCCTGCTCGGTCACGATCACCTGGACGTCATGCTCGGTGTGGTCCACGTGCGAGACCATGGGCACGATGCACGAGATCGAACCGCCCTTGGCCACCGAGGGCGTCATGAAGATCGACAGGTAGGCGTTGCGCGCGAAGTCGCCGGAGCCGCCGATGCCGTTCATCATGCTGGAGCCCATCACGTGGGTCGAGTTGACGTTGCCGTAGATGTCGGCCTCGATCATCGCGTTCATCGCGATCAGGCCCAGGCGGCGGATCAGCTCGGGGTGGTTGCTCATCTCCTGAGAGCGCAGCACGATGCGGTCGCGGTAGAAGCCGATGTTGGCGTTGAAGTCTGCGGTGGCTTCGTCGCTGAGCGAGAGCGCGGTGGCTGACGCCATGGCCAGCGTGCCCGAGCGCAGCATGTCCAGCATGCCGTCCTGCAGCACCTCGGTGAAGGCGGTCAGGTTCCTGAACGGGCCGTCGTTCAGGCCAGCCAGCACCGCGTTGGCGATGTTGCCCACGCCGGATTGCAGCGGCAGCAGATCCTTGGGCAGGCGGCCGTGCTTCACCTCGTGCTGCAGGAACTCGATGATGTGGCCGGCGATGGCCTGGGAGTTCTCATCCGGTGGCGCAAACTGGTTGCTGCGGTCGGGCAGGTCGGTGTGCACCACGGCGATCACCTTGTCGGGGTCGCAGCGCAGGTAGGGCTCGCCGATGCGGTCGCCCGGCTGCAGCAGCGGGATCGGAATGCGGTACGGCGGCAGCTCGGTGCCGTAGTAGATGTCGTGCATGCCCTCCAGCGCCGGGTTCTGGCTGGTGTTGACCTCCAGAATGATGGCGTCGGCCTGGTCCAGCCAGGTCTTGTTGTTGCCCACCGAAGACGACGGGATCAGCCGGCCGTCGGGCAGGATGCCCGCCACCTCGATCACCGCCACGTCCAGGTGGCCGAGAAAGCCGAACCACACGAACTGCGCCACATGCGACAGATGGATGTCGGTGTACTGCATCTGCCCGTTGTTGATCTGTTTGCGCACCGCCGGGTCGGACTGGTAGGGCAGGCGCATCTCGATGCCATGCACCTTGGCCAGTGCGCCGTCGAGCTCGGGCGCGGTCGAGGCGCCGGTCCACAGGCCGATCTGGAAATCCTCGCCGTCTGCGTGCAGCAGCTTGATGCGCTGCGCCAGCGCTTGCGGCACCGCTTTCGGGTAGCCGGCCCCCGTGAAGCCGCTGGTGCCGACATTCGCGCCGGCCGGAATCAAGGCGGCCGCCGCCTCAGCGGACATGATCTTGCGGCGAAGGCCCGGATGAAGCACACGATCGGACAGGGGCATGACAGAAAGACCTTTGACAAAGCGGCGGACGCGGCACGGACCGCACCTCAACAAGGCCGCATCCTAGCATGACTTCGGTCAAAAATTAGGGTAAACCCTCAGTCGTCTGTTTCTGGGCCTTCAGGCGCCAATTTGGTGCATGATTTTGCCCGTTTCCCAGCGTCAAATGGCCGATATCCGCTATGAAAAGAGGACTGTTTTGAGGGGCGCCGGTCAGCCTTAACCAATCAACCCCCGTCGCGCACCACGCGGCAGGACTCGATGTCGAAGGAGACCGTGCCAACGGTCAGCGCGGTCTGGTCCCTGAACCCTTCGGCAAAGCGCATGAACCGCTCGACATCGGCAAAGTTGCTGGCCAGGCCGGTGGAGACGCGGATCGCGCCGGCGGTCTTGCCGCCGCGCGCCTGCATGACGTGCAGGAAGCGCTGCAGGTTGATCTCGCGGCCCGCCTGCTCGATGGCCGCGCGCATATCGCCTTCGTCCAGGTCCTCGGCCGCCTCGCCGGCGCCGGGATTGCAGAAGCACCCCGTGCGCAGCGAGATGCGCGCCTGTGCCGCCAGCTCTTCGATGCGGCGGTAGTCCACGAGGTGCCCGTTCGGGTCGTAGAAATTCAGGGTGAGCGTGCCGCCGCGCATGTCCTGGCTGGCCGGCCCGTACAGGCGCACCATCGGCCGGCCATTGCCATGCTTCAACGCGAGCAGCTGGGCGATCAGCCAGCCCGTCAGGCACTGCACGCGCGTCTGGATCGTCTCGATGCCGACGCGCTGCAGGTGGCGCAGACCGGTTTCCACCGCCGGAATGCTCAGGTAGTTCAGCGTGCCGTCCTCGAACCCGGCCTCGCCTTCGGACAGCACATGCATGCGCCCCTGTACCGTGGCAAAGTTGACCGTGCCGCCGCCGAACCAGGGGCGCCGCAAGGTGGCGAGCGTCTCGTTGCGCACCAGCAGGCAGCCCACGCCCGTGGGGTAGCCCAACATCTTGTAGAACGACATCACCACGAAATCGGGCGACACGGTGCGCAGGTCCAGGCGGCTGGTGGGCACGAAGGCGGCGCCGTCCAGCAGCACGTGCCAGCCTTGCGCGCGCGCGGTCTCCACCAGATCGAGCGGGTGCTTGACCCCTGAAAAATTGGACTGCGCCGGAAATGCGAACAAGTTGGACTGCCCCGCATCCGCCTGCGCCAGCAGCGCGTGCAGCGTAGGCTGGTCGATGCGCAGCTCGGGGCGGGTCAGCGGCGCGTAGTCCACCCGGGCCCCGCGGCTCTGTGCGAATTCCCGGATGCCGTTGACCGAGTTGTGGTTGTCGGCGGTCAGCAGAAGCCGGCCACCCGGCGCAAACGGGTAGGCCTCGCCGACCAGCTTCAGCGCGCCCGAGGCGTTGAGCGTGAAGATCGCCGTGTAGTCCTTGGTGCCGCCAAAATAATCCAGCACCGCGGCGCGGGCCTGCTCGACCCGGCGCGTGGTCTCCGTTGAGCTCGGGTTGACCGAATGCGGATTGCCGAGCACCTGCTCGGCCAGCATCGCCGCATGCTCCTGCACCTGGCTGGCGGCATACAGGCCGCCGCCGGTGTAGTCCAGGTAGACCTGATCCTGACGGTCGAGCCGGGCGAACTGCGCGGCCCGCAGGTCGTCCAGGGCGAGGGTGGTGGCGTAGTCCGGGAAAGCGGCCAGGAAATCGTCGTAAGGCGTCATGGCCAGGGATTATCCCGGCCGCCCGCCGCCGCCAAGGCTCAGGACGCGCGGATCACCCCGCAGGCCACGCGCGGGCCGGAGTTGCCGGTCGGCTGCGTCTTGTAGTCGTCCGGGTCGCGGTGCACGATCAGGCCCTTGTCCATGATGCTGGTGGTGCCGGGCTTGAGCGTCAGGGTGGTCGATGTGAAGTCGATCTTGGCCACCCCCTGGGCATCAGCCATCAGCGAGGGCAGGTCGCCCACATGGTGTGCGCCCTGGCCATGCTGGCCGTGCGCCGTGGTGGTGGGGTTGAAGTGGCCGCCGGTGCTCATGCCGTCGCCACTGGAACAGTCGCCCTTCTCATGCACATGGAAACCGTGCTCGGCGTTGGGCTTCAAACCCTTGACCTCGCCGGTGACCTGCACCTTGTCGCCGGTCTGCACGAATCGCACGGTGCCGCTGGCGGTGTTGCCGCGCGTGGCCTGCAGGTTGGCCGTGGCCGATGCGTCGGGCCGTGGCGCGGCGCAGGCCACCAGGCCAAGCAACACGGCGACGGCGCCGAGCGTGCGAACCAACGGAAAGGCGGTGTGGGGATTCTGGCTCATTGGCGGCTCCTGCAGGACAGTGGGTTGGACAAAGGGAAAAGGTTCAGGCCTTGCGGTTGAGCAGGGCATACAAAAGAATCGCGCCGAAGGTGGCGGTGCCGATGCCGCCCAGCGCGAACTGGCCGAACTTCAGCGTGAAGTCGCCGGTGCCCAGCACCAGCGTGATGGCCGCGACGATCAGGTTCTTGTTCTGCGAGAAATCGACCTTGTTGTCGACCCAGATCTTGGCGCCGGCCACGGCGATCAGGCCAAAAACGACGATGGACACACCGCCCATCACCGGCAGCGGAATCACCTGGATCACCGCGCCGAACTTGGGCGAAAAACCCAGCAGCACGGCAATCAGCGCCGCCACCAGGAACACGGCGGTGGAATAGATCTTGGTGGCCGCCATCACGCCGATGTTCTCGGCATACGTGGTCACCCCGGTGCCGCCGGCGCTGCCTGAGACCATCGTGGCGATGCCGTCGCCGATGAAGGCGCGGCCCATGTAGACGTCCAGGTTCTTGCCGGTCATCGCGGTCACGGCCTTGATGTGGCCCAGGTTCTCGGCCAGCAGAATGATCGCCACGGGGGCAATCATCAGCATGGCGTTGCCGGTGAACACGGGCGCGGTGAAGGCCGGCGCGCCGAACCAAGCGGCGTTCAATAGACCGCTCAGGTCCATCGGCTTGCCCATTCCCAGCCCGTTGGTCAGCACGGCATAGATCAGGGTCGCGACGATCAGGCCGACCAGGATCAGCAGGCGCTGCACCATGCCGCGCGTCAGCACCGCCACCAGGCCCACGCTGACGAAGGTGACGACCTGCATCCAGCTGTCGAAATTGCTCGCCGCCATGTTCTTGACCGGGATGCTGGCCAGGTTCAGGCCGATCACGGCCACCACGGCGCCGGTGACCACCGGCGGCATGAAGCGCTCGATCCAGTCGGTGCCAATGGCCTGCACCAGCACGCCGATCAGGGTGTACAGCGCGCCGCAGGCGATGATGCCGCCCAGGGCCACACCGATGTTGGCGTTCGGCCCCTTGCCGGCGTAGGCCGTCGCCGCGATCACGACGCCGATGAAGGCAAAGCTCGACCCGAGGTAGCTCGGCACCTTGCCGCCGGTGACCACGAAAAAGATCAGCGTGCCGATGCCGCTCATCAGGATGGCGATGTTGGGGTCGAATCCCATGAGGATGGGCGCCAGCACCGTGGCGCCGAACATCGCGATGACGTGCTGAACGCCCATCACCGCGGTCTGTGGCCACGGCAGGCGTTCGTCCGGGCCGATCACGCCGCCTTGCTGCAGCACCTCCGCGCTTTTTTCGGTCCAGTCCAGCATGCCCATCGAGTTCTCCGGTTTGGCGAAGCGGCCATCGTAGACGGGTTCTTGATGCAACTCAAGGACGATGGTGCCGTGAAAATCGCTCTGCTCGCCATCCCACAGTCGCCGTCATGGAGTTGCTGCTACGCTTGCCCGATGAAACCGCTTTTCAAATGGGGCGCCGCCGGGGTGGCCGTGCTGGTCGTGGCCGGGGCCGCGCTGTGGGCCAGTCAACGCGGCAGCAAGGTGCAGGTCTCACCGGTGGTACGCACCGGCATCGTGCAGTCGGTGGTGGCCACGGGCCGGCTCAACGCACCGGCGCGAATGGACATTGGCAGCGAAGTGACCGCCACCGTGCTGGAGGTGAAGGTGCGCGAGGGCGACCGCGTCAAGGCCGGCGACTTGCTGGTGCGCCTGTCCGACGCCGAAGCGCGCGCCGCCCTGCATCAGGCCCGCGCCGCACTGGTGGAGGCGCGCGGCCGCGCGACCCAGCAGGCCACGGTGTCGGCCCCGGTGGCCAGCCAGGCCGTGGTGCAGGCCGAGGCCACCTTCAAGGCCGCCGAACGCGACTTCGAGCGCACCCGTGACCTGGTGGCCAAAGGCTTCTTCTCGCAACAGAAGCTTGACGACGCACAGCGCCTGCTGGACACCGCGCGCAGCGCGCTGGAGTCCGCCCGCGTGCAGTCCGCCTCCAACCAGGCCAGCGGCATCGAGCCCGCCATGGCCGCCTCGCGCGTGGCGCAGGCCGAGGCCGCGGTGGAAGTGGCCACCGCCCGCCTCGCGCGGCTGCAGATCACCAGCCCGGTCGATGCGGTGGTGCTGGCGCGCAATGTGGAGCCCGGCAGCATGGCGCAGCCCGGTCGCACGCTGCTGGCGCTGGCCGCGCAGGGCAACACCCGCATCGACGCGGCCGTGGACGAAAAACACCTGCGCCTGCTCACCCCCGGCATGGCCGCGCAGGCGGTGGCCGACGCCTTCCCGGGCCAGCGCTTCGACGCCAAGCTCTATTACGTCTCCCCGGCCGTGGACCCGCAACGCGGCACGGTGGACGTGCGCCTGGAAGTGCCCAAGCCGCCCGCCTTCCTGAAGCCGGACATGACGGTGTCGGTCGAACTTCTGGCCGGCTCAAAGAAAGACGCGCTGGTGCTGCCATCGAGTTCGGTGCGCGACGCCGACCGTGAAAAGCCCTGGGTGCTGGCGCTGCAGCAAGGCCGCGCGGTGCGCGTGCCGGTGCGCCTGGGCCTGCGCGGCATCGGCTCGGTGGAAATTCTGGAAGGCCTGAAAGAAGGCGACGAGGCCATTCCCCAGACCGAAAAAGCCCTGCCCGGCGACCGCGTGCGCCGCGGCCCGACCCTGGCACCGGAAAAAGGCATGGAAGTGCCCTCCTTCATCTCGCGCTGACCACCTAGCCGCGCCACCCCGCATGAAATTCAGCTTCCACCGCACCCGCCCCGCCCTCAGCTCGCAGGCGCGCTGGATGCCGTTCGAGCTGCTGGTGGCGCTGCGCTTTCTGCGCGAGGGCCGCATGCAAAGCGCGCTGATCCTGGCCGGCGTGACGGGTGGCGTGGCGGTGATCATCTTTCTCACCCAGCTCATCAACCAGCTGCAGGGCACCATCATCGACAAGGTGCTGGGCTCGCAGGCCCATGTGGTGATCAAGCCGCTGGAAGAAGCCACGCAGCGCGTGGTCACACCGCGCACGGACCAGGCCGTGGCGGCACTGGTGCAGCCGCGCGAACAGCGCCTGCGCTCCGTCGACCAGTGGGAGCGCATCGCCGCGCTGGCCGCCGCCACGCCCGGCGTGCTGGCCGTGTCGCCGGTGGTCAGCGGGCCGGCCTTTGCGGCGCGCGGCAACAGCAACAAGAGCGTGGTGCTGCTGGGCGTGGAGCCCGAGCAATACCGCCGCGTGGTGCGCATGGACGACTTCATGACGCGCGGGCGCTTCGACGTGGCCGGCACCGGCGCGCTGATCGGCACCGACCTGGCCAGCGACCTGGGCCTGACCGTGGGCGACAAGCTGCGCGTGACCAGCGCCACCGGCCGCAGCGAAACGCTGGACATCACCGGCCTGTTCGACATGGGCAACCGCGACCTGAACCGGCGCTGGGTCTTCGTCACGCTGAAGCTGGCGCAGTCGCTGCTCGACCTGCCGGGCGGCGTGTCCAACATCGACCTCACGGTGCGCGACCTGTTTGGCGCCGACGCCGTCGCCGACACCCTGCGCGCGCAGACCGGCCTCACCGTCGACAGCTGGATGCAGACCAACTCCGGCCTGCTCAACGCGCTGAGCAACCAGACCGTGTCGAACAACCTGATCCGCAGCTTCGTGGTGATCATCGTGGCCCTGGGCATCTCCAGCGTGCTGGTGGTCAGCGTGGTGCAGAAGCAGCGCGAGATCGGCATCCTGCGCGCCATGGGCGCGGGGCGGCGCCGCATCATGGCCATCTTTCTGCTGCAGGGCGGGCTGGTGGGGCTGGTCGGCTCGGCGCTGGGCTCGGCGCTGGCCTACGGCCTGCTGGTGGTGTTCTCACACGTGTTCAAAAGCCCCGACGGCAGCGCCATGTTCGCCGCGCAGCTGGACCCGATGCTGGTGCTGCTGGCGTCCGTGGTGGCCTGTGGCGTGGGGCTGGCGGCCGCGGCCATTCCGGCGCGCAGCGCGGCGCGGATGGACCCGGTGCAGGCAATCAGGGCGTGAGGGCGCGCCTTGGCAGTGCGGGGGTCTGGTGGCAGCCCTACGCGGAGAGATCAATTCACGGTACTGGTCGGGTTTCCCGACTGAGGGTCTAGCCCCGGCGACCAAGTGAAGCTAGGTGTTGCCGCCGATGCTATTTTGACCAAGCCTGCCAAAACCGGTGATCCCCTTTGGGTTCTAGAAAGCCGAGTTCGCATGTGGGCTGCAGCACTGGCGCCTTTGGTCAGTCGCAATAGATAGGGGTGGCCAAAATAGCGCCGAACGCAACACCATTGAAACCAGCCATCAATTTGCACATCTATTGCGCAGGTTTGTCGCTGAGCGCTTTCATGTTGGCTTTCAACTGCTCACTCATGGGCATGCCTAGAACCATACCTTTTGGCGGAATCGGCGCTTCAAACCATCTGGCATACAGCTTGCTGAATTCGCCCGACTTCATCAGGCGCGTAATGGTGCCATCAACGAGCTTCTTGAACTCCGGATCGTCCTTGCGCAGCATGCATCCATACGGCTCGACCTGCAGCGTATCGCCGACAACTTCAAGGGAGCCAGGATTCTTGGAGTTTGCCCTCAGGCCGAATAGCAAGATATCGTCCATCGCAAATGCCATCGCGCGGTCAGTTTCGACCAACTGCAAGGCATCTTCATAGTCTTTGCCCAAGATGATCTGAATGTTGAGGTTCTTGTCTGCACTGTACGCACGGAGCACCTTCTCGTTCGTGCTTCCAGCGGTGGTGGCGACCGTCTTGTTTGCCAGATCGGCGTAGTTCTTGATACCCGAGGATTTCTTCGCCAAAAGGCGGGTTCCGGTATAGAAATGACTGATCGCAAAAGTCACCTCCTTGCCCCGCGCGGAGTTGTTCGTGGTAGAGCCGCACTCCAGGTCGTAAGTCCCATTGACGAGCAAAGGAATGCGGGTTTGTCCGGTCACCGGGATGTAGGCAACTTCAAGGTCTTTTTTCTTGAGCTTCGCGCGCACATCGTCAATGATGGCTTCGGTCAAATCGACGGCGAAGCCTACCGGCTTGGTCGGACTGATCAAATAGCTGAAAGGCACCGATGACTCGCGGTATGACACGGTGATCTTGTTGCTGTCGGCAACCTTTTTCAGGGTCTGCGCAGTGGCAGGTGGCGCGACGGAAGTCAGACATACTCCCATGGCAAGTGAGATCGCGACTACTGCAGTGCACCGAGGCGTGACGAAGGATTTGTTTTTGGATTGATTGGCCATGATTTCCTCCAAGTAAAAATCGTTCCTTCCATTAACGTTGCACCTAATTGCGGTTCTGATCTTTGACACATGGCAACCGCCAATGGAATCTGGCAAGTTTTTTTTGCTGCCGACGTCAGGAAGAAGCTCCAACGACTGGGGTTGTTGGTAAGACGATGGCGTAGACCCGCTTTCAGTCTCCAGGCCCGATAGCCGCCAAGTCGAACCGCTTCTGGCGCATTTCATTCGACTGTCCCAAGTCCCCAACGCGGCCGCACCCCGGCTAACACAACCCATGCGTTCACAATACCCCCACGCATGACCGCCCCACCCACCCCCATCCTGAAGCTCACCGACATCCACAAAAGCTACAACGTGGGCACGCCGGTCGAGACCGAGGTGCTGCACGGCATCACGCTGGCGCTGCGCGAGGCGGAGTTCGTGGCGCTCAAGGGGCCGTCGGGCTCGGGCAAGAGCACGCTGCTCAACATCATCGGCCTGCTGGAGCGGCCGACCGCCGGCACGCTGGAGATTGCAGACCAGCAGACCCAGTCGCTGGACGATGCCGGCCTCACGCGGCTGCGCGGCGCCACCATCGGCTTCGTGTTCCAGTTTCACCACCTGCTGCCGGCCTTCACCGCACTGGAGAACGTGCTGCTGCCGTCCATCATCGCCCACGGCACGGCCACGCCCGAGGCCGAGGCCCTGGCGCGCGAGCTCCTGGCGCGCGTGGGCCTGAAAGGCGCCGAGTCCAAGCGCCCCGGCGAGCTGTCGGGCGGCATGCAGCAGCGCGTCGCGATTGCGCGGGCGCTGTCGCTCAGGCCCCGGCTGATCCTGGCCGACGAGCCCACGGGCAATCTGGACACAGTCTCCGCCGACGAGGTGTTCGGCCTGCTGCGCGAGTTCAACCGCGACCACGGCAGCGCCTGCCTGATCGTCACCCACGACCCGCGCCTGGCCGCACGCTGCGACCGGCAGATCGAGCTGGTCGACGGCCGCGTGGTGGCCGGCGCCGAGCCGCTGCCCTGAGTGCTCGCGCATCGGTCTGCCTGGATGTGGCGAACACGGATGGCCAGTGCGGGCCGCCCGCATGACAATGGCGGGATCCGAAACCGACCCCCTTCCACGCCATGACCGCTTCCACCCCCGACACCCGCCCCCTTCGCATTGCCGTCATCGCCGGTGACGGCATCGGCCGCGAGGTCATGCCCGAGGGCCTGCGCGTGCTCGAAGCCGCCGCGCGCCGCTTCGGCCTGCCACTCGAATTCACCCATTTCGACTGGGCGCACTGCGACTACTACCTGCAGCACGGCCAGATGATGCCGGACGACTGGAAGGCCCAACTGCAGGACATGGACGCGATCTACTTCGGCGCCGTCGGCTGGCCGGCCACCGTGCCCGACCATGTGTCGCTGTGGGGCTCGCTGCTGAAGTTCCGCCGGGAGTTCGACCAGTACATCAACCTGCGCCCGGTGCGCCTGTTCGAGGGCGTGCCCTGCCCGCTGGCCGGGCGCAAGGCCGGCGACATCGACTACTTCGTGGTGCGCGAGAACACCGAGGGCGAATACACCAACCTGGGCGGCGTGATGTACGCCGGCACCGAGCGCGAGATCGTGATCCAGGAGTCGGTCTACTCGCGCCATGGCACCGACCGCGTGCTGAAGTACGCCTTCGAGCTGGCGCAGAGCCGCAACCGCAAGCACCTGACCGTGGCCACCAAGAGCAACGGCATCGCCATCAGCATGCCATGGTGGGACGGCCGCGCGGATGCGATGGCCAAGGGCTACCCCGAGGTGACAGTCGACAAGCAGCACATCGACATCCTGAGCGCGCGCTTCGTGCTGCAGCCAGGGCGATTCGACGTGGTGGTGGCGTCCAACCTGTTCGGCGACATCCTCTCGGACCTGGGGCCGGCCACCACCGGCACCATTGGTCTGGCGCCTTCGGCCAACCTGAACCCGGAGCGAAACTTCCCCTCGCTGTTCGAGCCGGTGCACGGCTCCGCGCCCGACATCTATGGCCAGAACATCGCCAACCCGGTGGCGATGATCTGGTCCGGCGCGCTGATGCTGGACTTCCTGGGCCGTGGCGATGCCAGGTTCCGCCAGGCGCACGACGCCATCGTGCAGGCGATCGAGGTGGCCCTCATCACCGGCCCGCGCACCCCGGACCTGGGCGGCAACGCCAGCACGCAGGAGATGGGCGCGGCCATTGCGACGCGGGTGGGGGGCTGAGGAGCTGAAAAAAGGCGCTCCCGCGCATTTTTCGAACAAAATTGGCACGATCCCAGCGTCGACAGGTCATAGTTTGCTATTGTCTGGATAGCATCCCGCCAGCGAGTCCACCCCCATGCCCGGCCCCACGTCCTGCCCCTCCTGCAAAGCGCCCATGTCCATCCACCCGCTGGCCAGCCAGGACGGGCGGCCGCTGGAGCTGGACATCTGTTTTGCCTGCCAGGGCCTGTGGTTCGACCCGCAGGAAAACCTCAAACTTGCGCCGGCCTCGGTGGTCGAGCTGTTCCGGCTGCTGCACGAGCAGCGCGATGCCCCGCGCCACCCGCTGGCCGCGCGGCTGGCCTGCCCGCGCTGCGAGCGCACGCTGGAAAAGGGCTTCGACGTGGTGCGCAGCGGGCGTTACGTCACCTACCGCTGCCCCAGCCGGCACGGCCGCTTCAGTGCCTTTTCTTCGTTCATGGTGGAAAAAGGCTTTGTGCGCCAGCTCACGAAACCCGAGATCGACGACATCGCGCAGCGCGTGGCGATCATCACCTGCACCGGCTGCGGCGCGCCAGTGGACCTGCGCAAGGACCACGCCTGCCCGCACTGCCGATCGGCGTTTTCGCTGCTCGACCCCACCGCCGTGGCGCGCGCGCTGGAAGGCTACGCCGGCGCCGCGCAGCGCCAGGCCACCGCCCGGCCGCTGGACCTGGCCGATGCGCTGATCGGCATCGAGCGCGACCGCCTGAAGGCCGAGCGCGAAGCGAAGGCCGAGCGCTCCAACCTGTTCAGCGGCCCGTCGGCCGGCAACGGCGACCTGTGGGCGGTGGGACTGGAGCTGGTGTGGAAGATGATCAAGTGAGCGTCAGCGCCTGATCTCGCAGGATTTCGCCCGGCCCGGGTAGGGATCGGCGCCGAAAAAGTTGGTGCTGCAATACACCCCGTTGACGCCGTCGCGGTAGACGTAGCGGCCGGCTGTGCCAAAGCGCGCCTGCACCGATCCCCTGAAGTTGCAGATCTCGCCTTCCATTGCGCAGCGGCGCCAATCGGAGGTGTCGACCTGGCCGTAGGCATTGGCCTGCACCTCGCAGTGCTTCGTAACACCGCGGGCCGGGTCGCCGAAGATGCCCGCATCGCACGCGACTTCGCCGTTCACGTTGCGGGTCTTGAAGTTGCGCCCGTCGCCGAATCGCACCAGCGCACGCCCCCGAACGCGGCAGGTTTCGCCCTCGGCGGCGCAATAGCGCCAGCCGCCGGCGGACGCGCCGGAGCCCCAGCCGTCCCAGGAGCCCTGGCTGCTGTTCTCATACCGCTGACCGCCGGATCGGCGAATTTCGCAGAACTTGGTCACGCCGCGGATCGGGTCGCCGAAGTCCGATACATCACAGCGCACGCCGTCATAGGCGGTGCGCGTGACAAAGCTGTTGCCCTGGCCGAAACGCACTTCAGCCTGGCCTCTGAAGCGGCAGATCTCGCCTTCGGCCGCGCAAAAGCTCCAGCCCAGCGCCGTCTCCCGGTAGCTGCCGCTTCCGTCGTAGCCGCTGACGCGAACCTGGCAGCGCTTGGGATCACCGGGTGCAGGGTCACCGAAGGCGTCGTTGTTGCACTCCACGCCGTTGACGACGGAGCGGCTGGTCCAGCGACCCTCGGCGCCGTAGCGCACCACGGCGCGGCCGTTCACGCGGCAGATCTGGCCCTCATCGGCGCAGGTGCGCCAACCGTCCTCGTAGGCCTGGGCAGCCTGCGGCACGGAAAAAGCCACGCAGGCGGCAAAGGTCAGAAAAAAGATCTGCAGCAGCCGGCGAGCGGGAGTGGCGATGTTCATGAAGTTCTCCAAACTTGTTCGATACCACTGTAGCAACCCGGCCCTTTCTGGCAATGGGTCTCGCCGCTCAAAGCGCTCCATCCCTCGCCAGAGCACACCGGGCGCCCTGCAGGCTCACATCACGCGAAAAAAGCGCATCTCCACCCGGTCCGGAAAGCGCGCCCCGGTGCCGACAAACAGGCTTTCCGTCAGCCAGGCCAGCGAGGGCGATGAGACCTCGAAGGTGGGCGCGCAGCGGAAGTAGATCGCCGCCGGGTCCACCGGCTCGCCGCGCACCAGCTTCGCGATGTCCTCCACAGAGCCCCGGCGTAGCGCACGGTTCATCACGAAGACGTGTTCGCCATTGTCGAGCTGAAGCAGGTAGCGCGCATCCAGGTCGGCGCAGGTGTCGGACACCACGATCTGGAAGTCCGCGCCGCCGGGCAGCACGGTACCGCTGAGTTGACCCGTCACTTTTCCACCCGTGATCGGGATGATGCGGCGCCGGCCCCGGCTGTTCAGGCCGGTGACCTGGCCGGCCTCGATGGGCGTGGCGACAAAGACGGTGAGGTCGGCGACGGGTTCGAGGATGGGGGTGGGCAGGGTCATGGCGGCCTCGGGTTCGTGGGGACGCACAGCATAGGGCAAACGGCGCCCTTGCCGGCGCCGGACAGGCTCGCGGATTCCCCGATGCGCAGGGTGCACGCCGCTGCTACCCTCATCGGCATGAGCGAGACCCCTACCCCGGCCTTCATCCCCCAGATCCGCCTGTACCAGAACTGGCTGCGCGACACGCGCGGCCTGAGCTTTGACAGCTACGACGCGCTGTGGCGCTGGTCCACCACCGAGCTGGACGCGTTCTGGCAGAGCATCTGGGATTACTTTGATCTGCGCTCGCCCACGCCGCACACCGCGGTGCTGGCGAAGAACGTGATGCCGGGCGCGAAATGGTTTCCCGGCGCGCAGGCCAACTACGCGCAGCAGGTGCTGCGCCATGTGGGGCCGGCGCACGCGGCGGGGTTTGCGGCCATCATCAGCCGCAACGAGAAGGGGCAGCAGCACGAGCTGTCGTGGCCCGAGCTGCGCCGCCAGGTGGCCTCGCTGGCGCTGCACCTGCGGGAAGCGGGCGTACAACCCGGCGACCGCGTGGCCGCCTACCTGCCCAATATTCCCGAGACCATGGTGGCCTTTCTGGCCACGGTGAGCATCGGCGCGGTCTGGAGCGTCTGCGCGCCCGACATGGGCACGAACGCTGTGCTCGACCGCTTCCGCCAGATCGACCCGGTGGTGCTGATCGCCTGCGACGGCGTGACCTACGGCGGGCGCGACTTCGACCGGCTGGGCGTGGTGGCCGAGATGCGCGCCGCCCTGCCCACGCTGCGCCACGTCATCCTGCACCGCAACCTGGGCCATGCGGGCGACGACAAATCATCGGATTTGATAGTTGACTATTATCCGTTTGTGCTGGGAATCGCCCGAAATGATGCCAAAGTGGCGGCTTTCGAGCCGCTCTGGCTGCCCTTCGACCACCCGCTGTGGATTGTCTACTCCAGCGGCACCACCGGCCTGCCCAAACCCATCGTGCACGGGCACGGCGGCACGGTGATCGTGGCGCTGGCGCTGAAGATCATCCACAACGACGTGGGCTGCAGCTACCACCCCAACAACTGGGGCGAGCGCTACCACTGGTACAGCTCCACCGGCTGGGTGATGTGGAACGCCCAGACCAGCGGCCTGCTCAACGGCACCACCTGCGTGATCTTCGACGGCAACCCCGGTGGCAGCAAGGAAAAGCCCGACTGGACCACCCTGTGGCGCTTCGGCGCCGAGTTGGGCGTCACCTTCTTCGGCGCGGGCGCGGCCTTCTTTGCCAACTGCCTGAAGGCCGGCGTGGACCTGTCCACCTGCGGCGACCTGTCGAAAGTGCGCGCGCTGGGCACCACCGGCTCGCCGCTGTCGCCCGAGGCGCAGCAGTGGGGCACGGCCCAGTTTGCCGCGATCGCAAAAACCGAAGCCCAACAAGATATCTGGTGGTGCAACATCAGCGGCGGCACCGACTTTGCCGGCGCCTTCATCGGCGGCCACCGCGAGCTGCCGCAGGTGCCGGGCGAGATGCAATGCCG
Organism: Candidatus Skiveiella danica; assembly: GCF_022705245.1. Classification (NCBI taxonomy): domain Bacteria; kingdom Pseudomonadati; phylum Pseudomonadota; class Betaproteobacteria; order Burkholderiales; family Comamonadaceae; genus Candidatus Skiveiella; species Candidatus Skiveiella danica. The sequence goes on from NZ_JAKJEW010000002.1 coordinate 85,604, forward strand.
CCTGATGGGCTGCGCGGTGGAGGCCTGGAACGACGCCGGCGAACCGGTGCTGGGCGAGGTGGGCGAGCTGGTCTGCGCGCAGCCGATTCCGTCGATGCCGCTGTACTTCGTGGGCGACACGAACAACGCGCGGCTGCTCTCCAGCTACTTCGAGATGTACCCCCCCGGCCACGGGCGCAAGCCCGGAGGGGGTGACCGGCCTGCGGACGCCGGCGGCGTCTGGCGCCATGGCGACTGGCTGCGCATCGGCAACCCCGCCACGGGCAGCACCGGCTGCGTGATCTTCGGGCGCAGCGACGCCACCATCAACCGCCACGGCCTGCGCATGGGCACCAGTGAGCTGTACAGCGCGGTGGAGGCCCTGCCCGAGGTGATGGACAGCATGGTGGTGGACCTCGAATACCTGGGCCGCGAAAGCTACATGCCGCTGTTCGTGGTGCTGCGCGAGGGGCAGGCGCTGGACGAGGCGATGAAAGCCCGTCTCAACGAGGCGATCAAGGTGTCGCTGAGCCCGCGTTTCCTGCCCAACGAGATCTTCCAGGTGGCCGAGATCCCGCGCACGCTCTCCGGCAAGAAGCAGGAGCTGCCAATCAAGAAGCTGCTGCTGGGCCACCCGCTGGAAAAGGTGCTGAACCGCGAGGCGATGGCGAACCCCGGCTGCCTGGCCTAGTACGAGGCCTTCGCCGCGCAGCACCAGGCGCGGGCCTGAGCGCCGCCGATCCGTCGAGGCCGAATTCGGCGGCCGCCGGCACACCCGCCTGCTGGACGGGTAAGGCGGCAACCGCGATACTGCGCCGAGATAGCTGGCCGGTCGCAACCCATGCTTCCTTGGCGCCAGGCCATCTTCACCAAGGGGCACCCATGGCGCGCATCGAGACGGACTACCTGATCATCGGCAGCGGCGCCGTGGGGCTGGCGTTTGCCGACACGCTGCTGGACGAGACCGACGCGCACATCACCCTGGTCGATCGGCATGGCAAGCCCGGCGGACACTGGAACGACGCCTATTCCTTTGTGGCGCTGCACCAGCCCTCGGCGTTCTATGGCGTCAACTCCATGGCGCTCGGGGCCGACCGGATCGACACGGTCGGCGTCAACAAGGGCTATTACGAGCTGGCTTCCGGCCCCGAGGTCAGCGGGTATTTCGACCGCGTGATGAACCAGAAGCTGCTGCCCAGCGGGCGCGTCAGCTACCACCCGATGTGCGACTACATAGGGGACGGCCGCTTCGTCTCGCTCCTGTCCGGCGAGGAAACGACGGTCACGGTGCGCAAGAAAACGGTGGACGCCACCTGGTACAACACCCGGGTGCCTTCGACCCAGACGCCCAAATACCGGGTGGCCGAGGGCGTGCGGCTGGTCACCCCCAACGCACTGCCGCAGTTGTGGCAAAGCCAGGCGCCACGCCCGGCGCACTTCGTGATCGTCGGCGCCGGCAAGACGGCGATGGACGTGGGCGTGTGGCTGCTCAACTCCGGCGCGCCGCCCGAGGCCATCAGCTGGGTCATGCCGCGTGACTCCTGGGTGGTCAACCGCGCGAGCACCCAGCCCGGCATGGCATTTTTCAAGGAAAGCATGGGCGGGCAGGCCGCACTGATGGAGGCCTGCGCCCGGGCGACGTCGCTCGATGATCTGTTCGAACGGCTGGAGGCCAGCGACCAGATGATGCGCATCGACCCGCAGCGCAAGCCGACGATGTTTCACTACGCGACCCTGTCCAAGGCAGAGGTGGATTTGCTGCGCCGGATCACGCAGGTGATCCGCCTGGGCCGTGTGCAGGCCATCGAAACAGGCGAGATGGTGCTGGACCAGGGGCGCGTCCCCGTGGCCGGCACCTCTCTGTTCATCGACTGCACCGCGTCTGCCGTTGAACCCAAGCCCGTGCAGCCGATCTTTCAGGGCGACAAGCTGGTGCTGCAGATCGTGCGCATGCCGCTGCCCACGTTCAGCGCGGCCCTGGTGGCCTACGTGGAGGCGCACCATGACGATGACGCGGTGAAGAACCAGCTCTGCACCACGATTGCCTTCCCCCACGCGATCGAGGCCTACCCGGCCTGCGTCATGGGCAACATGATGAACCAGTTCAAGTGGGGCCAGGACAAGGCCTTGCGCCAATGGCTGCGCAACAGCCGGCTCGACGGGTTCGGCAAGATGATTTCCGAGATCGATCCGGCCGATGAAGAAAAGCTGGCCATCATGGCCCGGTTCAAGGCCGGAGCGATGGCGGCCATGGGCAACCTGCCGAAGCTGATCGCCGCCCGCTAGGCCCCTGCCTTGATCTTGCCCGCGAAGGTGAGCATCGGATCGTTCACGTTGGAGCCGAAGCGCCCGGCGGCCAGGTGGTCGAACTTGTCGTCCAGCACCAGCGGCACGCCCGCCGGCGTGTAGAAAACGCTGGTGATGGCGCCGGCGCCGTTGCCCTTTTCCGCCTTGGCCGGCGGTCTGCCGGATGCCGGTGCCGACGAACGAGCCGCCCGGCCCCTTGACGCCGTGGCCCGTGCCGCCCGAGGTAAACGAGGTGTCCCAGACCTGCGACGTCACGTATTGCACCGTGAACGAGGTCACGGCGACGCGCTTGATGCCCTTCAGCGCCGCCGCGTCCACCACCTCGATGACCGGTGCGCCACAGTCCGCGGCTTGCGCCAGCGGCAATGCCATCACGAAAGAAGTCGCCAGAATCCGAATCCCTTTGCCAAACCGCACCCCTGAATCTCCACAAGACAGACGAATGAACCCGTCTGATGCGCACGCACCAGCAGCGAAAGGCAAGTTTAGAAAACCCCTCACAAGGGTCGACCTGGCCGGTTGCACCCCCATAATTCCGTCATGACCAATATTTTCCAGTTCGGCGAACATCACGCGGACTATGCGGTTCCCGTCATCAACGAGCGGGAGGCACGGGCCGGGGCGGGCATCCTGTTCCTGCTGGCTCTGATTGCCTTCATGAACGCCTGGCTGAGCGGGAATTTCGCACCCACCAAACTGGTGGTGACGGGGTTCTTTGCGGACTTTTTCCTGAGGGTGCTGGTCAATCCCCGCTTTTCTCCGAGCCTCGTTTTGGGACGCATTGCAGTGCGAAACCAGTTGCCCGAGTACGTGGGTGCACCCCAGAAGCGGTTTGCCTGGGCGATTGGATTGGCCCTCGCTTCAGCGATGCTCTACCTGGTGGTGTTCAACAACGTCCGGGGGCCCGTCAACATCCTGGTCTGCGCACTGTGCCTGCTGTTGCTTTTTTTCGAGACGGCCTTTGGCATCTGCATCGGCTGCAGGATCTACAACCTGTTCAACCGGGAACGAGCCCAACTCTGTCCCGGTGGAGTTTGCGACGTACAAGACCGGCAACCCATCCAGCAGGTGTCCGCGGCTCAATACGGATCCCTGGTGGCGTTTCTTGCGGGGCTGTGGTTTGCCGCGGGCGCGCTGCCCGAATCGCCAATCCGGGGAACGACCACTGTGGCACCAGCCCCCGGCTCACCGCCGCCAAGTGCCGCGGAAGAAGAGCGTTGCCGTGTCCCTGAATTTGCCCGGAAAATGGGGCACGAGGACAAATGGAAGCTACATAACGGCTGCCCGTGAGCATGGGATCCGCTTGCGGCCCCGAGCCCACCCGTCACGTCGAGGAGATGCCTTATGCAACCCAAGGCCCATTGGGAGAATGTCTATGAGACCAAACCCGCCCACACGGTCAGCTGGTTTCAGGAACATCCCGAGCATTCCCTGCGCCTGATTCGCGAAACCGGCGTTTCGCTGGAGGCCTCCATCATCGACGTCGGGGGTGGCGCATCGACGCTGGTCGACGATTTGCTGAGCGCCGGTTATCGGTCGCTGACCGTGCTGGACCTGTCCGGTACGGCCCTGGCTGCCGCACAGCGGCGCCTGGGTATCCAAGCCCGATCGGTTCAGTGGATCGAGGCCAACATCACCGAGGCCGATCTCCCTTTCCACGCCTATGACGTCTGGCATGACCGCGCCGTCTTTCATTTCCTGACAAGCCCCGAAGAGCGGCAGGCCTACGTACAAGCCGTGCTGCGTGCCGTGAAGCCAGGCGGCCATGTGATCGTTGCCACCTTTTCCGAAGACGGCCCTGACCGATGCAGCGGTCTGCCCGTCATGCGCTACAGCCCGGACCAGCTGCACGCGCAGTTCGGCTCGCCCTTCACACTGCTGCGGCACGAGAAAGAGGCGCATCACACACCCGCAGGCACCGTCCAACAATTCGTTTACTGCTACTGCCGCAAGGCCATGTCCTGACAGGCCGGGAGCGCCCACGCGCAGTGAGCGCGGCGGCTCTGGCCCGAAGCACGTTGCGCCTACCTTGCCGCTGGAGCCGACGCGGGGTTCTGTGCGGGCTGCGGCTGGGCCTTCTCGGATTTGGCTTTCCTGTTCTCGGCCTTCTGTTTCTTCTTTTCTGCGTCGCGCGCCTTTTTTTCCGCCGTGGCCTGCGACCGCTCCTCCTTGGCCTTCTTCCTGTCGGCCTTGATCTGCTTCTTCTCCGAATGGAGTTGGGCCCGGTCTGCCTTGAGCTTCTTCTGGTCGGCATCGAGCTGCGCCTGGTCCGCCTTGATGACGGCCGGATCGGCACGCATCGCCTTGTCCCGGCTCAACTTCTCCTTGTCGGCGTTCACGGCCGCACGCCCGGCGGCAACGGCAGACGCCGATGGCGCAGCCGGCTGTGCCGCGGAGGTCTGGGCCACCACACCGGCGGCAAAGAACCCGGCGACCAGGGCAGTGACGGTCAGAGTCTGGAAATTCATGTCGCACCTCGAAAGGAAAGTTGCACGCCGCGCCTCGGATACGATCCGATGCCGACAGCGTAACAGCCAGACCATGCCACGGATCGCACCATCCACCCGCTTGATCACGATCATTCGGGCCGCCCGCCCGGCACGCGACGGGGATGGACTGCGCCTGTGACTTCGCACCTGCCACCGTTTCCCCTGCGCACCGAATGCCCGCCCGGCGCCTGCATCTGCGCACGCGACAGGCTGCTGGCGGACCCGCAGGGTGACCTGCGCATCCTGCGCCTGTCGCGCGCGGACGAAAAGAGCCTGCTGCAACGGCTGGAAAACCTGCGCGACCTGGCCGACCTGCGGCACCTGGAAGAAAGAATGGAACAGCAGCTCGGCATCCGCCTGACCCTCGTCACCAGCCCGCGCGGCGTGCGCAGCCTGCGCGGCATCCTGATCAGGGTGCAGGAGCAGCCTGGCTTGTGCCGCAAGACCCGCCAGGCGATTCCCGCCGCGATACGGCGCGGCATCGAGAAGCGGCCGCAGATCGCCTGGGAGATCGCCAACGCGGGCGGTCTGTTCGAAGCTCCGTGAGCGGCCGCGGCCGGCAGGGTTCAGCGCGTGATGACCACCAGCACGCTGCAGGGCGCGTCATCGATCAGCGAGCGCGACACCGAGCCGCGCCACCAGCGCGCCGCCCAGCCGTCCAGGTGCTTGTGGCCCACCACGATCAGGTTGGCGCCGATGCGCCGCGCACAGGCGGCGATTTCGCTCACCGCGTCACCGGTCACCACTTCGCCGCGCGCCACCAAGCCGGCATCGGCGAGCTTGCGCACACCGGCGTCCAGGATCTCCTGGAAGTGGGCCTTTTCTTCACGTTCCAGCTCCGGGTCGTAGACGCCGCCTTCGGGCCCGATGACGGACAGGGGCAGTGGCATGACGGCAATGAGAGTCAGTTCGGCCTGGCTCCACTGGGCGATTTCATGGCAGTCGAGCAGGGCCTGCTGGCCCGATTCGGAGCCGTCGTAGGCGAGCACGATTTTCTTGTACATGGCGCATCCTTCCCCGGGGGTCCCGGAATGTTTCGGGCGATTGGGCGGCATCTTAGGCGCAAGCACGGCCGGCACCAAGCAATTCCCCTTGTCGGAGGGAGAAATGTGCCCCCGCCGGGCGGCCATCAGACACGCAGGAGGCGGTCGATCTCGCGGTCCTTCTCGGCCCACAGGGCGTGCAACCAGTCGTGCAGGGCCGCGCGGAATTCGGGGTCGCGCTCGTAATCACCGTCGCAGAAAGCCACCGGAATGGGCAATTGGCGCACCCGCATGACCACCCGCGTCCCGCGCCCGCACAGGAACTGCCAGAAGGTGGGCACCCCGTCCGGGTAGGCCAGCGTCACATCGAGCAGGGAATGAAACTGCCGGCCCATCGCATGCAGGGCCAGCGCGAGCGCCCCGGTGCGGGGCTTGAGCAGGTGGCGGTAGGGTGAGCCCTGGGCCGCGTGCTTCGCCGGCGTGAAGCGTGTGCCCTCGGTGAAGTTCATCAGGCTGGTCGGCACCAGGGCGAACTTTTCGCAGGCGCGCCGGGTGGTCTCGCGGTCCTGTTCGCGCAAGGCGGGGTTGCGCTTGAGCGCCGCGGCGGAGTGCCGCTTCATGAACGGAAAATCCAGCGCCCACCAGGCCAGCCCCATGATCGGCACGTAGAGCAACTGCTGCTTGATGAAGAACTTGAGCAGCGGGATGCGCCGGTTCAGCACGTGCTGCAAGGCAAAGATGTCGACCGCGCCCAGGTGGTTGCAGTTCACCAGGTACCAGCCGTGGTAGGCCAGTTCGTCCACGCCCTGCACGTCCCAGACGGTGCGCTGCGTCAACCGCATCCAGCCGCTGTTGCCGGCGATCCACTGCGTGGCGATGGCGTTGGTCCAGGGATCGATGCGCAGGCGCGCGCCCTTGAACGGCAAGGCCAGCCGCACCAGCGCCAAGGCAAGCAACGGACCGACCCAGAAAAGGGTGTTGAGCAGCAGCAGCAAAAATGCAATGACCCCGCGCGCGAGCGGAGGAAGGAATCCAAGCATGTCCAGCACCTGAACGGAACCCGATTGCCGGATTGTGCCCAAGGCGCCGCGCACCCTGCCACCGGCCCCGCGCGACGGCCGTGGCGGCGACTACACGCCGTCGGGCTTGATCTGCGCGCGCGCGATCACCGGCTTCCAGCGCGCCTGCTCGGCCTTGATGAAGGCGTCGAACTCGGCGCCGGTGTTGCCGACGGCCAGCGCGGTGTCCTGGGCCAGCTTGTCCTTCACCGCCGCGCTGCGCGTGGCCCGGATGGCCTCGGCCTCGATCTTCGCCACGTGCGCCTTGGGCCATTTGGCGGGCACCAGCAGGCCATACCACTGCGTCATCTCGAAGCCTTTGAAGCCCTGTTCGGCCACCGTGGGCACATCGGGCAGTTGGGGCAGGCGCTGCGCGGAGCCGGTGGCGATGCAGCGCAGCTTGCCGGCCTTGATGAATTGAAGCAACGCCGGTGCGCCCACGGCCGCGGCCTGAAGCCGGCCGGACAGCAGGTCGGTCAGCATCGGCCCGGTGCCGCGGTAGGGCACGTGCACCACGAAGATGCCGGTGGCCATCTTCAGGTATTCAAACGCCAGGTGGCCGGCGCTGCCATTGCCCGCAGAGCCGTAGTTGAGCTGGCCGGGCCGGGCCTTGGCGTAGGCGACGAACTCGGTCAGGTTCTTCACCGGGAGGTCCGGATGCACCACGTACAGGCTGGGCACCTTGGAGACCAGCGTGATCGGGATGAAGTCCTTCATCTCGTAGGGCACCTTGGCAAAGATGTAGGGGTTCACCGCCATCGTGCCGATGTGGCCCAGGATCAACGTATGGCCGTCGGTGGAGTTGGCCACCTCCTGCATCGCGATGTTGCCGGCCGCGCCGGGCTTGTTGTCCACGAAAACGTTCTGGCCCATGGTCTTGGCCATTTCGCCGGCCACCGCGCGCGCGACGATCTCCGAGCTCCCGCCCGGCGCAAAAGGCACCACCAGTCGCAGCGGCTTGGTCGGCCAGTCGGCCTGGGCGCGCGCCAGCCAGGGCGAGGTGGCCAGCGCAACGGCGCCGGAGGTGGCCAGCCACTGGCGGCGGGTGAGGGAGGAGAAAGCGTCGGTCATGTCAGTCCTGGGTTGCACGGTGAAAAGAGTTGCGGGTTCATTCGAGCGTGATGCCACGGGCTTTCACCACCCGGGCCCACAGCGCGATCTGCTGGTTGACAAAGGCCTGAGCGGCCTCGGGGTTGCCCTTCTGGATCTCGCCGCCGAGCGTGGCGATGCGGGCTTTGACCTCGGGCGCATCCAGCGCCTTCTGCAGCGCGGCCGACAGCCTGGCGACCACCGGCTCGGGCGTGCCGGCGGGGGCCAGCACCACGTTCCACTCGTACACCTCGGCGCCGGGCACGCCGGCCTCGGCCAGCGTGGGCACGTCCGGCAGGATGGGCGTGCGCTTGCCCGAAGTCACCGCGAGGGCGCGCAGTTTGCCACTCTGGATGTGCTGCAGCGTGGAGGCCAGGTTGCCGAAGAACACCGGCACCTGCCCGCCGATCACGTCGTTCAGGGCCGGGCCACCGCCCTTGTAGGGCACGTGCACCATGTCCGCCTTGGCGGCCGATTCGAACAGCGCGCCGGCCAGGTGCTGTGCCGAGCCGTTGCCGGACGAGGCAAACGACACCGCGTCCTTCTTGACCTTGGCCGCCGTGATCAGCTCGGCCACGTTCTTCGCCGGGAACTGGGCGTTGACCAGCACCACGTTGGGAAACAGCGCGATCACACCGATGGGGCGAAAGGCTTTCTCGGTGTCATACGGCAGCTTGGGATAGAGCGACGGGTTCACCGCGAACGACGAGGCGTCCAGCATCAGCGTGTAGCCGTCCGGCGCGGCCTTGGCCACGGCGGCCGCGCCGATCTGCCCGCCGGCACCCGGCTTGTTCTCGACGATCACGTTCTGGCCCAGCGCCTCGCCCAGTTTGGGGGCGATCAGGCGCGCCATGGCGTCGGCCCCGCCGCCGGGTGGGTAGGTGACCACCAGCGCGATCGGTTTGGTGGGCCAGGCGGCCGGGGCCTGGCCCGACGCCGTAGCTGAAAACGCTATCAATGCAATAGCTGAAAGTGACCGCACGACGCTGGGAAGTGCCTTATTTGGCTTGAAATTCATGATCCACATGGCTGTCTCCTTTGATTTTGGGGGGTTGCGGTGCTCAGCGCACCTGCGCGGTGTACTGGAAGGCAAAGGCATCACCCAGCGTGGTTCGTTGCTCGATGCAGCGCCCGGCCAGGTCGAAGGCGCGGCGGTTCACCTGCACGCAGGGGTGGCCGGCGTCCAGGCGCAGCAGCGCGGCCTGTTCGCGGGTCAGCAGGCCGAAGCGCAGGTCGTCCTCGGCCCTGTTGACCGTGACGCCGCACAGGCCCTGGTACAGCGGGTAGAGCAGGTCGCCCCAGGCGGCGGGGTCGGAATCTTTCAGCGCGTCGAAAGCCGGCAGCGGCAGCCACAGCTGCTCCAGCAGGCAGGGCTCGCCGTCCAGGCTGCGCAGGCGCTCCAGTTCCAGCACGCTGGCACCCGTCGGCAGGCCCAGGGCCTCGGCCGTTTCCGGCACGGCGGCCACCACGCGGCGCGACAGGATGGTGGAGGTCGGCGTGGCTGTCAGGTCACCGCCGTGGCGAAAGCGGAAGAAGCGCAGCATCGACGCCCCGCCCAGCCCCGCGCGCACAAAGGTGCCACGCCCGTGTTGGCGCTCCAGCAGGCCCTCGGCCACCAGCAGCGCCAGCGCCTGGCGCAATGTGCCCAGCGCCACGCCGTGCTCGCGCGCCAGTGCGGCTTCGGCCGGCAGCGCCGTGCCGGGCACCCATTCCCCCCGCGTGATCCGTGCGCGCAGGCTGGCGGCCAGCCAGCCGTAGCGGCTCTGGCCGGGCGCAGGCTGGTCGGCTCCAAGGCCGGCGGCAGAAGAAAAGGCGGCATCCATTGATTTAGTCCTCTAGATGACTAGAATGTAAACCATGGTTCCTGATTTGTCAAAAACGGCGGTGGACAGCCACTTTCATGTGTTCGACGCGCACCAGGCTCAGCCCGGCGCGCGCTACACGCCAGCCTATGCCGCGCCCCTGGCAACATGGCAGGCCGCCGCCCGGCCGCTGGGCGTGCGGCGCGGCGTGCTGGTGCAGACCAGTTTTCTGGGCACCGACAACCGCCTGCTGCTGTCCACGCTGGCGCAGCACCCCGAGACGCTGCGCGGCGTCGCCGTGGTGGCGCCCACCGCCAACGCGGACACGCTGGCGCGACTGCACGCTGCGGGCGTGCGCGGCATCCGGCTGAACCTGTCAGGCGTCTCGCACCACATTCCGGAGTGGTCTGCCGCCACCGCCTTGTGGGACGCCCTGGCCGCCCTGGGCTGGCACGTGGAGCTGCACACCGACATCGGCCGGCTGCCCGGCGTGCTGGCGCAACTGCCCGCCGCACTGCCGCTGGTGATCGACCACCTGGGCAAGCCCGAAACCATGGCGGCGGGTGACGCCACCGTGCGTGCGCTCGCAACCCGCGCGCGGCAGGCGCCCGTGCACGTGAAGCTCAGCGGCGCCTATCGGCTGGGCGGGCTGGACGCCGGCGCGCTGGCGCGCTTGTGGCTGGGCGAACTGGGGCTCGACCGTCTGCTCTGGGGCAGCGACTGGCCCTGCACCAACCATGAAGCCCATGCCGACTACCCGGCGCTGCACCACGCGCTGGACGACTGGCTGCTGGACCGCGCCGCTGTCGAGGCGGCGCGCGTCGACAATCCAAACCGCCTTTACTGGGGCTCAGGCACCGGCAGCGCGGGCTGACCCGGCGCGCCCCTGTCACAAAACCTTCATCAACGAAGGGTGAGCTCCAGCGCACAATCGGGCACCCCCTTCAACGACCAATCGCGCGGGATCCTCCATCGATCCGATGGATTCACCTGCCGCTTGACCGCCCTCTCGAAAGCCCACCCATGCATGCCCTCAAGGAAGCCCGGAAGTTCATTGAAAAGGACCCTTTCGACCCCGCCGCCCAGACCCTGTCCCGTCTGGTGCTGGCCCTGGAATCGGAGGTGGACTTTCCTATCTCCCAGCTCTACACCCTCGATTTCCAGCGTTTCGCGCTGGCGCTGAGAATTCTGGATGAGTGGCGCCTCGACCGGTATTACGCGGGCAAGGCGCGCCTGTTCGACGTCTCCCTGCAGTCGGCGGAAATCAACCGCGCCAAGCCGTCCGCCTGAGCGGCACGCCGAACGATGTCCCTCGACCCCAGCGGCCGTCGTTTCGCCCAGGGTGACCGGCGGCCGGAAGCCCAGCCCCCCTTGCGACGCCCCGCCCTGTCAACGCCGTGGACGCCCGACTGAACCCACCTGCCGACCTGCCTGGGTTGCTGGACAGGGTTGCGGACATCCTGAAGAAGCAACGGCGCGTCGAGGGCATGGTGCAGGGGCAGCACATGCCTCGCCAGGACATCGTGGAAACGCTGGTGCACCGACAGCATCTGGCTGAACTGCACCAGTTGATGGCCCCCCTCAGCACCCCCGAGCTCGGCGCGATCCTTGAGGCATTGCCCCTGGCCGATGCCACGTATCTGTGGGCGCAGGTGCCGCCGGGCCGCGAAAACGAAGTCCTCTGGGAAATGTCGGATGCGCGCCGGGAGCAGCTGGTCGGCAGCCGGGAACCCTCCTTTGGCGACAGCCAGATTCAGGCGTTCGAACGGGTCGACGGCAAGCTCCGGCAGGTGGTGATCGAAAGCCGGAAAGACCTCGACGGACTCTCGGCCATCTGGATCGACCTGCTGGGCGCCACCAAGGCCGAGCGGGCCTATGTGGGCGCGCATTTCGGCCTCACCCTGCCCGACCCCGACGATGTGACGGACCTGGAAGTCAGCACGCGCTACCACGTCGAGGAAAGCGGAGGCATCTACCTGCATTCCAACTTTCTGCTCGACAAGGAAGGCGACTCCCGCAGCGTGCCGGTCGCCTTCATCCTGCACAAGGGGATTCTGTTTTCACTGCGCAATGAAGAGCTGCCGGTGTTCCGCCTGCAGCGACGACTGGCGGCCACGCAGGTGGGCTATGCATCCGACAGCCACGACGTGCTGCTCGATCTGTACGGGGCCGACGTCGAATACTCGGCCGATTCGCTGGAAGCCATCTACGCCACGCTTGGCAAAGTGGGCCGCCAGGTGCTCAGCGAGACCATCAGCGACGGGCAGGCAGCCGCCATCCTGGGCGACATCGCCGAGGAAGAAGACCTGAACGGCCGCATCCGCGGCAACATCCTGGACACCCAGCGCGCCATCAACTTTCTGATGCGCAGCAAGACCCTGTCGGCTGCCCAGCTGGAGGATGCCAAGCAGATCCTGCGCAACATCGAGTCGCTGAACAGCCACACCTCGTTTCTTTTCGACAAGATCAACTTCCTGATGGATGCCACCGTCGGCTTCATCAACATCAACCAGAACAAGCGCATCAACCAGCTGACGGTCTTCGGCGTGGTGTTCATGCCCGTCAACATCCTGGCCGGCATGGGCGGCATGTCGGAGTTCTCCATGATGACGCAGGGCATGCCCTGGCCGCTGGCCTACGGCGCCTTCCTGATCGTCTCGATCCTGATGGGCACCGCGACCTACGTGGCCCTGAAACACTTTGAACGAAGAAGAGCACGCAACGACGCCGGCGCCGCCACAGGCCTGTCCTGGCGGGACGGGAACCGTCGCGTCTGACGGACCCCAGGTGATGCGCCCGACAAGCCTGTTCCTTCTGGCGTGCCTGAACGTGGCGTGCATCTCGGTGTCCGCCGCGACACCCGGGTGCGCTGCAACGGTCCAGGAACTGGCGCGCATGACCGGAGAGCCGGCCTTTCCGTTGAAATGGACCGAGACCACCATGGGCGATGGCAAGCCCCTGCTGGTCTCCATCTCGGAGCGCCAGGGCGTGCTGGCGCTTGAATTCACCAAGACCCGGGAAGGCCTCTGGGCTGAAAGCACCGGGGTCATCTGCCTGTCCGGCGTCGATCTGGAAATCGTGTTTTCCCGAGAGCAGATCCGCCTGGGGCCGGCGGCGAACTGGCTCATGCGCCAATCGCTGGGTCAAGGGGGGACCTTCCGGATATCAAGACTGGCAGCGGACCGGCTCAGGATCGCAACGGTCGGCTGGAACGGTCACTTCGTGCCGATGAAATAGGCTGTCACGCCACTGCAACATGCGCCTGCCATGCTAGGGCATGGAACGCGATTTCGAGAGACCCACGCCCACAGACCTGAAGCCTTGCTGCTTCGTTTCCCTGACCCCGGCTTCGGTGTGACGATGCGCCAGGTCCGTTCCATCTTTCTCTCCGACATTCATCTGGGCACAAAAGCCTGCCAGGCCCACCACCTGCTGGATTTTCTGAAAGCGTATTCGGCCGAACATGTGTTCCTGCTCGGTGACATCGTCGACCTCTGGTCCATGAGCCGGGGCGGCATCCACTGGCCGCCGGCACAGAACACCTTCGTCCAGAAAATGCTGCGGCGCGCGCGCCATGGCGAGAAGGTCATCTTCATTCCCGGCAACCATGATGAAGCCATCCGGGAATACATCGGTTCCTCGTTTGGCAACATCCTGGTCGAGAACGATTACATCCACACCGCCGCCGACGGGCGGCGCTATCTGCTGCTGCACGGTGATGAATTCGACCAGGTGACGCGGCACCACCGGTGGATTGCGATCCTGGGAGACCAGTCCTACAACCTGCTCGTGCGGCTGAACATCTATCTCTCCTGGCTGCGCCGCACGCTCAAGCGCCCGGGTTATTGGTCGCTTGCCGGCTATGCCAAGCGCAAAGTCAAGACGGCGATCAACTTCATCTTCAACTTTGAAGAATCCGTGATCCGCCACGCCCGCGAGAAGGGCCTGGACGGCGCGATCTGTGGCCATATCCACTGGCCGATGATCAAGGAAGTCGATGGCCTGTCCTACATCAATTGCGGCGACTGGGTGGACAGCTGCACCGCCATCGTCGAGCACCTGGACGGGCGCATGGAGCTGATCCACTGGAATCGGGTGGTGGTCCCGGCCACACCCCCGTTGCTCGCCGCCTGACATGGAGCCGATGGAAAGCCCGCACAAAGGCAAGACCGGGATCCGGCGGCTGCTGATTGCCTTCGGCTATTCGTGCGCTGGCCTTCGGGAGGCTTTTCGCAATGAAGATGCGTTTCGCCAGGAGGTCCTGCTGGCCGGCGTGCTGGTGCCGCTGGCTTTTGTGCTGGAGCAAGACATGGCCGCTCGGGCCTTGATGATTGCCTGCGTCCTGTTGCTGTTGATCGTCGAGCTGATCAACTCGGCCATCGAAGCGACGGTGGATCGCATCTCGCTGGACAACCACCGGCTCGCCAAGCGCGCCAAGGACATCGGAAGCGCCGCCGTGCTGCTCAGCCTGGTCAACCTGGCGCTGGTCTGGGCCCTGGTCCTGTTGCGCTGACCCCGCACGGAGCCACCCGACCCGCCCGCTGTGCGCCGCATGTACCCAGATCAACTCGTGGTGGATTCAACCGCTCATCCGACATGAAAATTCTGTTCATCTCCGACGTCTATTTCCCCCGGGTCAACGGCGTCTCGACGTCGATCGAAACCTTTCGCCACCACCTGCGCGATCAGGGCCACACGGTGCACCTGATTGCGCCGGATTACGGCAGCGCCGGCGACGACGAAGCGGAGATCACGCGCGTGCCTTCGCGGCGCATCCCGTTCGACCCCGAAGACCGCCTGATGAGCTACCGGTGGGTCATCGGGCGCACCGAACAACTGCGCGCCGAGCGCTACGACATCCTGCACATCCAGACGCCGTTCGTGGCCCACTACCTGGGCGTCCGGCTGTCACGGCAGCTGGGCATTCCCTGTGTGGAGACCTACCACACCTTCTTTGAAGAGTACCTGCACCACTACGTCCCGCTGATTCCGCGTGCGGTCACACGGCTCCTGGCCAAGCGGTTCTCCCGGCACCAGGGCAACCGCCTGGATGGCATGGTGGTGCCGTCGCACCCCATGTTGCAGGTGCTGAAGGCCTACGGCATCACGACGCCGACCGAAGTCATCCCCACGGGCATGGAGGCCGGTCGGTTTGTGCCGGGCGACCGCCCCGGCTTCCGCCGCGACCACGCCATCCCCCCAGACCGGCCGGTGCTGCTGTTTGTCGGTCGCGTGGCGCACGAAAAGAACATCGAGTTCCTGCTGAAAACCGTCGATGAAGTCCGCAAGACGATTGCCGGTGTCTTGCTCGTGATCGCAGGCGAGGGTCCGGCCCTGGAGAGCCTGCGCCACGAGGCGCGCCGCCTCGGCCTCGGTGCCCACACGCTGTTCATCGGCTACCTGGACCGCCACCGTGCGCTGAACAGCTGCTACCGCGCCGCCGACGTGTTCGTGTTCGCCTCGCGCACCGAGACCCAGGGTCTGGTGCTGCTGGAGGCCATGGCGCAAGGCGTGCCGGTGGTCTCGACCGCCGAGCTGGGCACCCGCGACGTGCTGCGCGAGGGGCTCGGGGTCCACATCGCGCAGGAGGATGCGGCCGACTTTTCCGCCAAGGTGATGCGGCTGCTGAACGACAGCGCCCTGCGCGAGACACTGGGCGCGGCCGGGCGCGACTATGCACAAGGGTGGTCGGCCAGCCGCCTGGCGCGGCGGATGCAGGAGTTCTACCAGCAGGTACTCGCCGCGAGGGGATTGCGCGAAGACCGGATGGCCCCCCTTGGCGCGGCGACGCGCGCGCAGCCTCACTGAGCAACGAGCCGCTCAGCCCGGCTTGCGGTTCACCAGCACGATGCCCGCCGCCACCAGCGCCAGCGCGGCCAGCAGGCTGGGCGTGACCGCCTCGCGCAACCACAGCGCGCCGAACAGCAGCGCGAAGATCGGCGTGAAGAACACGAACACCGAAATCTTCGTGGCCGGGTAGCGCCCCAGCATCCACATCCACGCCAGGTAGCTCGCGAACGCGCCGACCACGGTCTGCACCAGCAGCGACACCGCGGCGAAGGCGCTGAATTCGAAATCCCAGTGCTCGCCGAGGCCCGCTGACAGGAAGGGCAGCACGATGGTGCTGACCGCCACCTGGTAGTACAGCATCTTCTCCGCCGAAACCCGCGCCAGCGTCGTCGAGCGGATGGTCACCGTGGTCAGGCCCCAGAGGGCGCCCGCTGCCAGCCCGAGCAAGTCACCGGGCCAGGTGACGCCCGCACCGCCACCGAGGAAGCCCTCGCGCAGCGCAAAGGCCACGGCCGCAAACGCGCAGGCCAGCCCAGCCCATTGCACCGGACGCAGCCGCTCGGTCTTCACGAACAACGGCAGCAGGGCCGCCACCCAGAACGGCGAGGTGTAGAGAAACACGGTCAGGCGGGAAGCGGAGGTGTGCTGCAGCCCCAGGTAGATGCAGGCGAACTCCCCGGCGAACAAAGCGCCGGCCAGCAGGCCCGCCCCCAGCGAGCCGTCGCGCGTGAACAGCGCCACGCCGCGCATGCGGCACCAGATCCACAGCAGCAGCGTGGCCCCCGCAAAACGCACCGCCGCCTGAAACACCGGCGGCACCTCGGCCAGCGTGGCTTTCACCAGCACCTGCTGGAAACCCCAGAACAGGCAGCAGGCCAACAGCAGCGTGGTCGCAGTGACGTCGAGGTGGTCTTTGCGGACGGTCATGGCGTGCATGGTACGGGCCGCGCGCCCGGCAAGGCGGTCCGCGAGGCGACAGCTGCGACGTCGGTGGCCAGGGTCACGAGCATCAGTAACTTATTTATTGATAGCAAACAATGACCTGAATATGCTGGGATGGGGCTGATTTTGTTTGAAATTCTGTTGGCAGGCCCATCACCCACCCGCCGCCAGCCGCTGCAGCATGCGTTTGAGGGCGTCGACCTCGCTGGCGGACCAGTGCGCGAGCTGGCCCTGCTCCTGGGCCCGGGCTTCGGTGATCAGAATGCGCGCCGCCTTCAGCCCCGCCTCGCTGGCCGCCACCAGGGTGCGGCGCTGGTCCTGCGGGTCGGCGCGCAGCACCAGCAGGCCTTCGTCGGCCATGCGCTGCACGAGCTTGGTCACGGTGGGCTGCTTGGCCAGCACGTCGCGCGCCAGCTGGCCCACGGGCACCGCACCATCAACGCCTGGGATCGTGCCGTCCGCCGCAGGCGCTGCACCCGCGCCAGCTGCAGTGGCTGCCGCATGGGCGTCATGCAGCAGCGCCAGCACCCGCCAGGCGATGTGGGTGAGCCCCTGCGCGGCCACCGAGCGCTCGAAGTTGCGGTACACCGCATGGCTGGCCTGACCGAGCAGGTAGCCCAGGTAGCCGCCCACGAAGCGCGGGTCTGGCGCCTGCGGGGCCGAGCTGTCGGCCTGCAACGGGTGCTCGGTGTAGAACTTGCCGCCATGAAACAGCAGCGGCGAGGCGTCCGCGCGGTGGCTGCAGCGCTCCACCTCGCCGACGAAGATGACGTGGTCGCCCTCCTCGTAGCGGCTGCGGTTGAAGCATTCGAAAGTGGCCGCCGCGCCGGCCAGCAGCGGTGCGCGGCCGGCGCCCTCGGTGAAGGCCACGCCGGTCCAGCGGTCCGCGCCGCGCGCGGCGAAGCGCTCGGCCAGCGCCTTCTGGTCGGCCGCCAGGATGTTGATCGCGTAGTGCGAGCCGGCACTGAAGGCCGGCAGCGAGCCGGCCGCGCGCGCCAGGCTCCAGAGCACCAGCGGCGGATCGAGCGAGACCGAATTGAACGAATTGGCGGTCAGCCCCACCTGCTCGCCTTCGGCCGTGCGGGCCGTGACGATGGTGACACCCGTGGCAAACATGCCCAGGCTGGCGCGGAACTCCCGCGGTGAAAACACCGGCGGCGCGGCCTTGCGGGGTGGGCTCATCGTGGATTGCCAATTACATGAAATTTCATGAATAATGATACCGATTCGGACGAACCGCAATGCCCATTCCGGGAGCGCGGGATTGGTGAAAGGCGATTCATGCTGCAGGAAATCATCGAACCGGCCTGGCTGGACGCCTTCGAGGCGGTGCTGGGCCGCTGCGCGCTGCAAAAAGGCGACACGGTGGCCATTCTGGCCGAAACCCAGAGCCGCCCGATACTGCCGCTGCTGGCGCGCCTCGCGGCCCAGCGTCTGGGTGCGCAAGTGTTCACTCTGACGCTGCCCAGCGTGGTGGGCCGCGCCGGGCCACCCACCCGGTCGACGGGCGCGTCGGACGCGATCCAGCAAATCAAGCCGGTGATCCACGCGCTGGCCGCCAGCACGCTGGTGGTGGACTGCACCGTGGAAGGCCTGATGCATGCCCCCGAGCTGCCCGCCATCCTGAAAGGCGGCACCCGCGTCATCTACATCAGCAATGAACACCCCGAGGCGCTGGTGCGCCTGATGCCCGACGACGCCACGGAGGCGCGCGTGAAGGACCACATCAAGCGCCTGCGCGCGGCCAAGGCCATGACCGTCTCATCCCCGGCGGGGACCAATCTGCGCATTTCGCTCGAAGGCGCAGTGGCCGGCGGCAACTGGGGCTTCACCACACGGCCCGGCACCCTGACCCACTGGCCCGGCGGCATTGCGCTGGCCTTCCCGGCGGCGGGCAGCGTGAACGGCACGCTGGTGCTGGCGTCCGGCGATGTGAACCTGACCTTCAAGCGGTACGTCGAATCGGCGATCACGCTGACCATCGAGAACGACTACGTCACCGCCATCGAGGGCGCGGGGCTGGACGCGCAGCTGATGCGCAGCTACATCGAGGCGTGGGGCGACCGGGAGGCGTACGCGGTTTCACACGTCGGCTACGGCCTGTGCGACGCCGCGCGCTGGGACAGCATGGCGCTGTACGACAAGCGCGACTTCAACGGCACCGAGCTGCGCGCCTTTGCCGGCAATTTCCTCTACAGCACCGGCGCCAACGAGGTGGCCGGGCGCTACACGCTGGGCCACTTCGACCTGCCGATGCGCCACTGCACAGTGCAGCTCGACGGCGCCACGGTGGTCGACCACGGCCGCGTGGTGGACTGACCGAGCGCGTACACAGGCTTCCCGATGACCGCCTTGCCAACCTTTTCCTCGCTGGGCTCCGGCCCCATCATCCTGATGCTGCACGGCATCGGCGGCGGGCACCGCGCGTTCGCGCCGCAGGTTGAAACCTTCGCCTCGCTGGGCTACCGCGCAGTGGCCTGGGACATGCCCGGCTACGGCCACAGCGCGCCGATCGAGCCCTACACCTTCAAGGGTCTGGCGCAGAGCTGCATCGCGCTGATCGAAGCCCTGCTCGGTGCCGACGACGAGCGCCGCCGTGCCGAGCATGGGGGCTCGGTCATCCTGCTGGGGCACAGCATGGGAGCCATGGTGGCGCAGGAGGTGGTGGCGCGCCGGCCCGAGCTGGTGAACCGGTTGATCCTGTGCGGCACCTCGCCCTCCTTCGGCAAGCCCGATGGCGATTGGCAGCGCGACTTCATCGCCCAGCGCACCGCGCCGCTGGACGCGGGCCAGAGCATGGCCGACCTGGCGCAGGTGCTGGTGCCCCAGATGATCGGCCCCGGCTCGCTGCCCGAAGGCGTCGCACTGGCCACGCGCTGCATGGCGGGTGTGCACCCGCCGGCCTACCGCAAGGCGCTGGAGGCCATCGTCACCTTCGACCGCCGCGCCGCGCTGCCGCTGATCCGGGTGCCCACGCTGCTGGTGGCCGGCGAATTCGACCGCAACGCGCCGCCGGCCGTGATGCAGAAGATGGCGGGCCAGATCGCCGGCAGCCGTTATGCCGAGCTGCCCGGCATCGGCCACCTGCAGAACCTGGAGGCGCCCGACGAATTCGATGCCCTGGTGCTCGGCTTCCTCGCCGACACGGCGGCGCAGGCCCGGCGCACCCTGCACTGAGCAGACCGGATTGTTGTTGCTCATGGCCGAAGCACGAACCCGCGCCGCTCTGCTGCTGGCCCAGGACGGGCAGCGGGACGGCCGCGCCATCGTGCCACGCGTGTACCTGCTTGAGGCCACCGACGCCACGCGCCGGCCCCCGGCTTTTGGCCCGCGCCGCGCCACCCCCTTCTTCGGCTACGGCTACCAGTTCTGGCTGTACCCGCTGAAGACCCGCACCTTCGCGCTGCAGGGCATCCACGGCCAGACAATCTACGTGCAGCCTGCCAGCGGCATCGTCATGGTGCAGACGGCGGTCTTTGACCAGGCCAGCGGGCGCACCGACCCCGAGCCGCACGCCGAGCGCGACGCCCTGTGGCGCGGCGTGCTGGCCACGCTGGGCGGCTCCCTCGACTGACCCATTGCACCGCACGAACCGATCGCATCCACCGACCTTCCAGGAGACACCACCCATGACCGAGCAAGCCCCTTTGAGCTTCACCCCAGCCGTCGGCGACACCCCACTGACGGCCAAGCAGCGCCGCCTGCTGACCCTGGCGCATGAACTGGGCCGCGACAAGTTCGCCGGCCGCGCCGCGTTGTGGGACCGCGAGGGCAGCTTCCCCTTTGCCAACTACGACGACCTGCGCGAGGCCGGCCTGCTGCGCCTGTGCGTGCCCGAGGCCGACGGCGGCCTGGGCGCCGACTACGCCACCTACATGTTCGTGGCCGCCGAGCTGGGGCGCTTCTGCGGCACCACCGCGCTGACCTACAACATGCACATCTGCTCCACCATGTGGACCGGTGTGCTGGCCGACGGCATCCCGATGAGCGACCAGGAGCGCGCCGAGCACCTGCGCCGCCGCCAGATCCACTTCGAGCGCGTGGTGAAGGACGGCGCGGTCTACGCCCAGCCCTTCAGCGAAGGCAGCGCCGCCGCCGCAGGCCGCGCGCCGTTCGGCACCACGGCGCGCAAGGTGGAAGGGGGCTGGCGCATCAACGGGCGCAAGATCTTCGCCTCGCTCGCCGGGGCCGCCAACTTCTACGGCGTGCTGTGCACCGAGGACAAGGGCGACGACAAGCCCGACGCGCGTGACACCCTCTACATGGCCGTGCCCGCCGACGCACCCGGCGTGGCCGTGAGCGGCGACTGGGATGTGCTGGGCATGCGCGGCACGGTCAGCCGCACCCTCACCTTCCAGGATGTGTTCGTCAGCGACGACGAACAGCTCATGCCGCGCGGCGTGTACTTCAAGGGCGCCCAGACCTGGCCGGCGATGTTCTTCACCATCGCTGCCACCTACATGGGCCTGGCCGCTGGCGCCTACGATTTCACGGTGCAGTACCTGCGCGGCGAAGTACCCGGCGAGCCGCCGGTCAAGCGCCGCCAGTTCCCGACCAAGCAGATGGCCGTGGCGCAGATGCGCATCCAGCTGGAGAGCATGCGCTCGCTGTTCCTGCGCGCGGTGCAGGAGGCCAAGCCCAACCCGAGCAAGGACGAGAAGCTGCGCCTGTACGCCGCGCACTACAGCGTGATGGAAGGCGCCAACGACATCGCGCGCCTGGCCATCCGCACCTGCGGCGGCACCAGCATGATGCGCCACCTGCCGCTGGAGCGCATGTACCGCGACAGCCGTTGCGGCGCGCTGATGCTGCCCTGGACGGCCGAACTGGTCATCGACCGCATGGGCCGCGAGACGCTGTACGAAGCCGGCGAGCGCGACGAGTGATCGGGCCAATAATGACGGGGTGATCAGCCCTTTGACGCCCCTCGCGCCGCTCACCAGGCTCCCGGCCGCCGCCGGACGGCGTTTGCGCCAGCGTCTGACCCGTCTCTTTTTGATAGCAGTTTGTGGCCTTCCGGCGCTGGGATGGGCCGAAAAAATCCCTAAAACCGGCGCCGAACGGCCCGCTGTGCCCCCCTGCGACGAGCTGGTGGCACACCTGCCCAACGTGTCGGCCGCCCTGTGCCGTGATGCCTTGCTGGTGCCCGGCCCGGCGCGCTCGGTGAAGGGGCGCTCCATCCTGCTGCGCGACATGCCCAGCCCTGACGCGAAGCTGCGCGTGCTGGTGCTCGGCGGCATGCATGGTGACGAGCTGTCATCGACCTCGGTCGCCCTGCACTGGCTCGCCCTGGCACAGAGCCAGCCGATGGATCTGGCGCAGCCGGTGCATTGGCGCTTCATTCCCGCGCTGAACCCGGACGGCCTGACGGCGCGCCCGCCGCGGCGCGTCAACGCCAATGGCGTCGACCTGAACCGGAACTTCCCCACCCCGCGCTGGGACCGCGAAGCGCCGTTCTACTGGGAACAGCGCACTCGCAAGGACCCGCGCCGCTGGCCCGGCCCTCGGCCGCTGTCCGAGCCGGAGAGCCGCTACCTGCACGACGAGATGGCGCGCTTCAAGCCGCACCTGATCGTGAGCATCCACGCGCCCTTCGGCGTGCTCGATTTCGACGGGCCCAGTGTGCCTCCGGCGCGCCTGGGACGCCTGTACCTCGACCAGGTGGGCATCTACCCCGGCTCGCTGGGCAACTACGGCGGCGTGCACAAGGGCGTGCCGGTGGTGACGGTGGAGTTGCCGAACGCCCAGCGCACGCCGCTGAATGCCGAGATGCGCCAGATGTGGATCGATTTGCTGCGCTGGATGAGCGAGCGCGTCAGTCAGGGGCTGGGCGAGCACCCGCGGTGAAAAACTGAATCAAAAGTGCCTTTCCCCAGCGTGGAAGGGTCACCGTGCGCTATGGATTCGTGAGTATTCAGCAAGTGCCGCCGTTTCGCTCACTCGGCCGCGCCCTGCTTCAAGCGCTCGCTGCGCCAGTACACATCGTCCCCGACGCTGCCGTCGCTGCGGTGGCGGTTCAGCACGCGGGCCAGCACAAACATCAGGTCGCTCAAGCGGTTCAGGTACTGGCGGGGCGTCTCCTTCAGCGCCTCCTCGTTGCCCAACGCCACCACCGCTCGCTCGGCACGCCGCGCCACCGTGCGGCAGACATGGGCCAGCGCCGCGCCGCGCGTGCCGGCGGGCAGGATGAACTCCTGCAGTCGCGGCAGTTGCTCGTTGTAGGTGGCCAGCGCTTCGTCCAGCGCCAGCACCGCCTCGGGCTTGAGCAGCTCAAAGCCGGGAATGCTGAGCTCGCCGCCGAGGTTGAACAGCTGGTGCTGGATCTCCACCAGCAGGTTGCGCACCTCGTCGGGCATCGGCTCGCAGAGCAGCACGCCCAGGTTCGAGTTCAGCTCATCCACGTCGCCCATCGCGTGCACACGCAGGCTGTTCTTGCTGACGCGCTGGTTGTCGCCCAAGCCGGTGGTGCCGTTGTCGCCGGTGCGGGTAGCGATCTGCGTAAGTCGGTTGCCCATGGTGTGTCTCCTTCGTGGTGCCGATTGTCGCCGCGAGCGCCCTCGCTCGTCTGCGGTGGCGCCACCGAGGGAAACCGGATGGCTCCGCGCCGCCGGGGCCCGCGGAGCGCAACGCCCTCGACAATCCGTTTACACTTGGATACAGATTTCTCCTTCCAGATGGCACGAAGCAAGGGTTCAGACCGGTTCTTCAAGGCGCTGCCGTTCATCTACATGGTGACCGGCGTGGCGGCCATGCTCGCCCTGCGCAACGGATTGGCTGTCTTGAGCGGCCTGATCCTGATCGGGGTCGGCGGTATCGAGCTGCTGCGCCGCGCCCGTTTCCAGCGCGAGCTGGAGCGCAGCGAATCCCGCCTGAATTCGCGCCAGCATTCGCGCATGGACTCGCGCATGAGCCGCAACCTCGATGGCGATTCCACCCAGTCGCTCATCCAGCTGTCCTGGCGCAAGTCCTTCGAATGCGGCCATCCGGTGATCGATGCCCAGCACCGCAAGCTGTTCGACATCGGCGACGGCCTCATCAATGCGGCGGTCAAGGGCAAGTCGCGCGACCACATCGAGTTTCTGCTCGACGAAATGACCGAGCACATCCAGGAGCATTTCGTCACTGAGGAAGCCGTGCTGGCGCGCACCCGGTATCCGCTCTCCGGGGAGCACCGGGCCCATCATGCCGACCTGCTCTCGCGGGCGCAGTCCTTGCGCGACGCCTACCGCAGCCACCGGCTCGATCTGGGCGAGCTGGTCGGCTTCATCACCTACGAGGTCATCGCCGAGCACATCATCAAGGAAGACCTCAAGTTCGCGCTGAAGGATCGGCCGTCAGCGACGGCGGCCTGAAGCCCGGCGGCGGCCTTTCGTGCTCCTGCGCCTCCGCCCATTGCGGGACCGTCTTCCCGTGCTATCAAGCCGTATGCCCGCGCAGTCGCCGGGGGCCCCCTCCCGTTCCTGGCGTTTGATTTTTATCAATGCCGCGTTGAAACTTTTTGCTACATTTCTCCGGTCTTCGAAAACACGGTGTCTTCGGGGATTTTTTTTGGAGAATCCCTTGGCAAGCAGCCCGCTTTCTGACCGTCTTTTCCACGCCTTGCCGTTTGTCTACCTGGCCGGCGGCGTGCTGGCCATGGTGGCCTTGCGCAGTTCGCTCGCTGTCTTCAGCGGCCTTATCCTGATGGCGGTCGCTGGGATTGAACTGTTGAGACGCACCCGGTTCCAGCGCGAACTGGAGCAAAGCGAATCCCGGCTGAACTCGCGCCAGCATTCGCGCATGAGCCGCACCTCGGACGGCGATTCCGCGCAGTCGCTGATCCAGTTGCGCTGGCGCAAGTCGTTCGAATGCGGCCATCCCCAGATCGACGCCCAGCACAGGGGACTGTTCGACATCGGTGACAACCTGATCAACGCGGCGGTGAAGAACAAGGCGCGTGACCACATCGAGTTCCTGCTGGACGAGCTCACCGAGCACATCCAGGAGCACTTCATCACCGAAGAGGCGGTGATGGCGCGCACACGGTTCCCGCTGTCCGCGCAGCATCAGGCCCACCATGCGGCGCTGCTGGCCAAAGCCCAGTCGCTGCGCGACCGCTACCGCCAGCACGAACTGGAGCTCAGCGAGCTGGTCGGTTTCATCGCCTACGAGGTCATCACCGACCACATCCTGAAGGAAGACCTCAAGTTTGCGCTGAAAGAGCGCGTGCCGGCGACCGCTTGAGAAGCCCGGCCATGCCCACAGGCTGAGCGGCGTCCCCAAATCCGGGATTCTGTGTCGTCCCGGGCATTTCCCATTGTCGGCTGAGCGCCTTCAGCTATCAATGACATAGCGTTTCCTGCGGACGCCGATGCTCCCGGCCCGATCCCGGCGAAGTGCTGCCGGCCCTGCCCCCGGCGCGGCAGCGGGTCTGGCCGTAAACTGCCGGCAAAGTCAGGAGACCCGCCATGAATGCACCCGCCGCCCTCGCCCATCTCGTGCCCGACGTGCGTCAACGCACGGTACCCGCCGCGCTGATCGACGCCCTGAAGGCCCGCTTCGGCGAGCGCTGCTCCACCGCGCTGGCCGTGCGCGAGCAGCACGGGCGCGACGAGTCGGCCTTCACCACCGTGCCGCCACCGGCCGCCGTGGTGTTTGCCGAGAGCACGCAGGACGTGGCCGATGCCGTGAAGCTGGCCAGTGAGCACGAGGTGCCGGTGATCCCCTTCGGTGTGGGTTCGTCGCTCGAAGGCCACCTGCTGGCGGTGCAGGGCGGCATCAGCATCGATGTGGGCCGCATGAACCGCGTGCTGAGCATCAACGCCGAAGACCTGACGGTGACAGTGCAGCCCGGCGTCACGCGCAAGCAGCTCAACGACGAGATCAAGTCCACCGGCCTGTTCTTCCCGATCGACCCCGGCGCCGACGCCACCCTCGGTGGTATGAGCGCCACACGCGCCAGCGGCACCAACGCGGTGCGCTACGGCACCATGCGCGAAAACGTGCTGGCGCTCGAAGTGGTCACCGCCAGCGGCGAGGTCATCCGCACCGGCACGCGCGCCAAGAAGTCCAGCGCGGGCTACGACCTGACGCGCCTGTTCGTCGGCAGCGAGGGCACGCTGGGCGTGATCACCGAGGTCACGGTGCGCATCTACCCGCTGCCCGAGGCGATCTCGGCGGCGATCTGCTCGTTCCCGACCATCGACGCAGCCGTGCAGACGACCATCCAGACCATCCAGCTCGGCGTGCCGATTGCCCGCGTGGAGCTGATCGACGCCAACACCGTGAAGATGGTCAACGCCTACGCGAAGCTCGGACTGCGCGAGGAGCACCTGCTGCTGATGGAGTTCCACGGCTCGCCGGCCAGCGTGAAGGAGCAGGCCGAGACGGTGCAGGACATTGCCAGCGAGCACGGCGCCCAAGCCTTCGAATGGGCCACCACCCCGGAGGAGCGCACCCGGCTGTGGACGGCGCGGCACAACGCCTACTTCGCCGCGATCCAGAGCAAGCCCGGTTGCCGGGCCATCAGCACCGACACCTGCGTGCCGATCAGCCGGCTGGCCGACTGCCTGCTCGACTCGGTGGCCGAGGCCGATGCGTCCGGCCTGCCCTACTTCCTGGTCGGCCATGTGGGCGATGGCAATTTCCACTTTGGCTACCTGATCGACCCCGACAAACCCGAGGAACGCGAAATCGCCGAGGTACTGAACCACAAGCTGGTCACGCGCGCGCTGCAGCTGGAGGGCACCTGCACCGGCGAACACGGCGTCGGGCTGCACAAGATGGATTTCCTGCTCTCCGAAGCCGGAGCGGGCGCGGTGGACATGATGCGCACCATCAAGCGCGCGCTGGACCCCAAGAACATCATGAACCCGGGGAAGATTTTCTCTCTCTAGACTCGGGAATGGTTTTCACCAAAGTGAGTGATCGCTCCAAAGCACGAAGGGCCTGCATAGCAGGCCCTTTTTTCGCAGCGGCAAGGCTTATTGCTTGCGCATCATGATCGCCTTGACCCAGCCCGAACCCCTCGCCGTGGCGACCTTCATGAAGCCGTTCTGCTCCTCGCCTTCGAAGATCACTTCGTCGAACTTGCTCAGGCTGAGCAGTTCAACCCCTTCGGCCGCTGAGCGGTAGACCTTCACGCCGGCGATCTTGGGCAGGAAAACGTCGCCCGCATTGCCGGTGCTGGCGCCAGCCTTGACGCTGGCCGCCGCGTTGGCCTGGTTGGCCGGGCCGGCCTTGGCCTGGATCAGCGAGGGGTTGTTGCGGATCGAGCGCACGATGTTGTTCCAGTTGTCCAGGAACGACGCCGCGATGATCTTGCCCTCGGCGGTGCTGCTGTAGCCGCCGAGCCCGCCGCCTCCGTAGCGCCCGAACACGGCGGCGCCCAGGTTGATGTCGGTCTGCGAGGCGCTGCCCTGCGCTGCGGCCACCTGGATGCCGCTGCGTGTGTCGGCAATCGTCATCGCGGTCTGTGCCTCCTTGAACTTGACCCCGCCGGCCAGCGCCCCGACCGCCGCCGCGCGTCCGCCAAAACTGCCCAGCAGGCCGCCGACACCACCACCGACGCCCCCCGCATTCGGGTCGGAGAACACCACATTGGGCGTCAGAAGGAAGTCCGCCGCCACCATCTGGCCCTGGCCGATGTTCTGGCCGCCCTGCAGCTGGCCGGTTGCGGCAAAGGCCCGCTCCTGCCCCATGTTCTGCAGCGCGGCGCCGCGCTCGACGATCTGGAAACAGTTGGATTGCTGGATGATCAGCCGGATGACGGCAGCCGGTGACTGCAGGCCGTAGCGCGAAAGCGATTGCAGGACCGCGTACTGGGGCTCGACCACCGCCAGCGTGCCCTTGGGGGCGTCGCATTTTTCCACCTGGGATGCATCGCCGGCGGGGCCCCCGCCTCCGCCCAGGGTCTGGGCGAACAGTGGGTTGGAAACCAGCACAGTTGCCACAAAGGCTACGCCGCCGAGGCGGTGAAACAAGGGATTCATGATTGCTCCTGGGTTAAGGCCCGCGTACGGAAGGCCCGGGGTTCACAGTTCTGGGACCGGATCGGCGGCCCGAGGATCAAGACAAGCCGGGCGGTGGGGTCGCCCGGGCGGACCCGATCCGCTCAGCGCCCGAACAGTCCCTTCAACACGTTGCCGGGGTTGCCCAACGGGTTGAGCACATCGCTGATGGAGGGCGACGTCGGTGCTGGCTGCGGTGGCGGCGCGGCTCCCGCCGAAGCATCCTGGCCCGCTGCGGGCGCCGCGGCGCTGGCGGGCG